>CAMBSB010000008.1 GCA_945870155.1 Paludibacter jiangxiensis
TTTAAATCCCAACAGGGTGCAAACGCTTACTGTCAAATTCATTCTATCGCGCAAACTGCCAAAAAGAACAATCAAAATCCTTTCTTGGCAATCCTTGCCGTGGCAAATAACTATTGATACATTTGTATTGGTGCTGAGTAGTTACTTTAATACAGTCATTACAAGTTACATATTATTAACTAATTTCTTCTTGACACAACAAATTGCTTCAGAAACAATAAGCTTCCCACCAGGCTCATAAAACTTGCTAAAAGAATTGCATAGAAAAACGAATCTGAGAAATCGAACAATATCCCTCCTAAGGCAGGACCTGCAATGCCTGCAATAGCATAGCCCAATAATACATAAGGGTAAATCAAGCCAAGCTTTTGAACTCCGAATACTTGTGCAGTTTCTTTGGCGAAAAGTACAAAATTACCACCAAAACCCAAGCCTATCAAAAAGGAAAGAATCAAATACATGGCGTCGGAAAGTTCAAAAATATTAAGCGAAAAAATCGCTATTGATTGTATTAATAATGCAAGAAAAATACTAAAACTTGCTCCTATATAATCGCTTAGAAAGCCCCATGTAAGCCTGCCTAAAAAATTAGATGCCGCAAATAATGACACTCCGAGTATCAAAATGTGGTTATTAATATTGCTTTGCTCGCCAATAATTTTCAAACTTCCTATAATAAGTAAACCAGCAAATGTGCCTAAAAATATACCGGCAAATAGTTTTGCAAAAATCTTGTTAGCAATAACTTCCCTTATTTTGACATGAATTGTTGCAGTGTGCGAAATTGGGTTTTTGGGGATAATTAAATTGGAACATAAAATTACCGTTATGCCGTAGGCAATACCTATGAATTGTATTAACTCAAGCACATCCTTACCACTCAACAAGATTTTTTCGGAAATGGCAGACATAAATACTGCTCCCAAACCAAAGCCCGCAGCGGCAACCCCGGTAATTAAACCTTTTTTTTGAGGAAACCATTGAACCGGTATTGTTAGCGATATCCAATATCCAAAACCTGTAGCAATACCGGCTATAATGCCCAATCCAAGATAAGTGAGCATGAAATTACCGTTGGCATTGCCAGCTAAAATATATCCACTAAAAAAAAGAAAACCGGAAATATATCCTAAATACCTTGTATGTATTTTACGGGCGAGTTGACTAACAAAAATCATGGTAGTAGGAAAAATTGCTATTATCGTACCAAAAATAATCTGCGATTGGGTAGCAGAAAAATTATAACCCGACATTAACTCCGAAGCGATCAGACTCCAAGCATACACACTACCCAAACAAAGCATTATAATAAATGCCGCAAATACTGTTAAATACTTTTTCATTTATACACTGTTATACTATTGTTTTCACATTGTTGGATTTTGCAAGTACCTGTTCCTTCATTTCTTGCTTATATTGAATTATTTTAGTTCGCACAGCACTTAGTTTTAAAGATACAATCTGAGCAGCAAGAATGCCGGCATTTTTTGCTCCGTTCAGTGCCACTGTTGCCACAGGTACACCGCCTGGCATTTGTAATATTGAAAGTACGGAATCCCAACCGTCAATTGAATTGCTCGACTTAATTGGAACGCCTATTATAGGTAGTGGCGAAATAGCAGCAACCATACCGGGTAAATGCGCAGCACCACCAGCACCAGCTATTATTACCTCAATGCCTCTTGTATGTGCCATTGATGCAAATTCAAAAAGTTTCTCTGGTGTGCGATGTGCCGATACTATATCTATTTCATATCCAATATCAAAGTAATTGAGTATTTCTGTGGCTTGTATCATAATTGACATATCAGAATCAGAGCCCATAATTATGCTAACTAACTTTTGTTCCATGATTTTACCTTAATTAATTGTTTAACTTTATCTGCTTTATCTATGGCAATGTCTAACGATGAAGAAACCACCGTAACATGACCCATTTTACGATTTGGTTTTGTAATTTTTTTTCCATACAAATGCACTTTTACACCTTCAATAGCCATGCTTTCTGTTAAGCCTTCGTACAAAACCGGCCCATCGCAATCCATTTCGCCCAACAGATTAATCATTACTGCTGGCAACTTAAGTTGTGTGCTACCTAGTGGTAAATTGAGTATTGCTCTTAAATGCTGTTCAAACTGAGATGTAATAACACTTTCAATGGTATGATGACCGCTGTTATGAGGACGTGGAGCCACTTCATTTACCAAAATTTCGCCATTCTCATCTATAAAAAACTCAACAGCAAGCAAACCAACCATTTCTAATTTTTCAATGATTTGAATGGCTATTTTGGTTGCTGTTTCAGATTGTTGGCTACTAATTTTAGAGGGACAAATCAATTTTTCGACAATATTTGCATCCCTGTTAAAAACCATTTCAACTACTGGAAAACAACGTATTTCTCCTTTTTTGTTTCTGGCAGTAATTACTGCTATTTCTTTCGAAATTGCGACTTTAGATTCAACAATTGAGGCACCATCCAAAATACTTAAATAGTCATTTACGCTGTTAATTACCGCAACACCTTTCCCATCATATCCTCCTTTACGGAGTTTTTGAACAAATGGAAACGATAATTTATTTAAATTAATGGCATTGAGAATCTCCTCTTTTGTATCGAAAACTTGGTAAGAAGAACTTGGAATATTGTTTCTTGTATAAAAGTCTTTTTGTAGCCCTTTATCTTGGATTAGTTTCAAAATTTTGGGATCGGGTACAACTTTTACTCCTTCTGTTTGCAGTGTTAGCAGAGCATCAATATTAATGTTTTCTAGTTCATAAGTTACTATATCAACCATTTTGCCAAAATCGTAAACTGACTTAAAATCAAGATGGTTTCCTCTAACTACAACATTTGCAATACTTCCAGCGGGGCAATTGGGGTCTTCATCAAGTATGTAACAACTAATATCCCATTTGTTGGCTTCTTGTATCAACATCTTACCAAGCTGTCCTCCTGCAATTATTCCTAATTTTAAATTTGATGTTACAATTTTCTCCATTTTTTGTGTATCTTTGCATGCGCAGTGCTCAGTAATATTACTGATACTACTTCAACTGTAAACAGATCTTATTAAAATAAAGAAAACTGCCGATATAAAAATACAAGTCGGCAAACTTGGATAAAATTTTATCAGTATTTTTAACAACGGCAGTTTGTTTTATTTCGAAAAAATCATAACAATATTCTTACATATTGCATTTCATAATCATAATTGAAATGCAAAGATAGTAAATCTACACTTAATAAATTAAGGCTGACTTTACTTATTGTCAATTCTTTAGTAAAATTATATTTAAATGTAGTAAATTTAATTTTTTTTAGTGAAAACTTATTTTAATACAGTACCCACCTAAAACAGTCTTAAAGCACTATTTATAAGTTTCAACTTGTTTCAATAAATTCGAATTAGAATGAATTGAGCAATATTAGCCTTGCTAGGTGTAGCGTTATTGACAAAGTTGTTTGGCATAGGCCGGAGCATGGACATAACAAAGGATGGAAGGATTTTTATATACTAAAAAAGGAATAGGGAGATAGTTATAACAAAACATGCTGGAAAGAATATGCATAATTTACCAAGTAAAGGAGTGAAATGCTGATGAATAGAAGTATTCTCATGGGTTAAATGTATTTTTATATAAACGCAAATTATAAAGATAAATACGAAAACTAAGTCCCATTTTTCAGCATTTTCGCTGCTCACGCAGTGAAGCACTCTTTTTTATAGCAATACAAATTGATTATTATATTTACTTCATTCCGGCAATAAAATCGCCGAATGTACTGCCAATTTCGATATGTTTTCTGGTTTGGTTTATTGTAGTTTGCATATTAGTAGCCAACATAGATGCCGATTCCGAAAGTTGGAAAATAGCCAGGTCACCGGAACTAAACTGACAGCATTTCTCTGAAATTTTATGTTTTAAGCCCAACGAATGTCCCATTTCGTGTGCCAGTACATATTTATTGTTTTTATATGCATTGGATACGCCAATTGTTTTTCCATCATTTACACTAATCGCTCTGTTTATTACCACTTCGCCTTTATCGTTTAGCGAGCTTTTTTGTTTAAAAAAAATGTGATTGTTAGGGATAACAGTAATTACATTTACAGCTGTGTCGCTCAGCGGGTTATTGTTTATAACTAATTTAAAATGAATGGAATACTCCTTTTCTTGTCCGTTCACAGAAATCAAACACTTGGTTTTTCCACTTTTTTTGTTCCACAAATCGGCTGCTTTGAGCATAGATTTGTCAATAGGGGCAGGCGAAATAAAATTTGCCAGAATAGTTACCGTTTTGTTGTTGTGATTTACAACTACATCATGATTTGCAAAAACTTGCAATGCTACTGTGCTACACAGAACAATTGCCATTAAAATTTTTTTCATAACATTTAATTTTTTAGAAGTGATTTGTGTTTTAATTATATGACGATTAATCAAGCATAATATTACATCGAATATCGATATTTATTTATTTAGACGCAATAAATATACTGTTTGGATTTAAATAAATAAATTTTCATTGATTTTTTTAAAAGGACATAATAAAACATATAGCTAAGATTCAAATCTTAAGCTATATATTTAAAATAACACCAATAAATTTAGAATTCGGAGCGTGTGAAAAAAGATTTTAATTGAATTTAACTGCATATCCTTTTAAGCAAATATTAAGAAATGACGGATTTGATTAAGTGAAGATAGAGTGAGGTTTATTAACAAAAAAATGAAAGGCAAATATTCCAATAAACACCAAATTTAAAGTGCGTAGGGCGTTTGATAAAACTTCAAACACAAATGAGTAAAAAAAATACTCATTTGTGTTTGTTTATTGTTTGATATTCAAAAACAATTATTAACTTTGAGTGCTTAATTAAGTGAAAATGTACGATGTTACACTTAAATATAAATGCGGTATATATATTTATGGACTAGCCTTATTCTCTAATGTAGCGGATATACTTTGTAAACTGAGGATATATATTTGTTACAAAACATGGAAAAAAAAAACAGAAGACAATGCATTTCACAGTAAAGACCAAAACTCTTGATAAAGACAATTTTCGACAGGAAAAAAAACAGAAACATTGTTATAAAAATGACTCGTTAAAATATTTTGAATAACATTGAGAACTTATTGGACCAGAAATCCCAATCAGCAATGTTTCAATTAACAAAGCATCTATCTGAAAACGAAACGAATATGACTTACATACAATCAAACATCGGTGGTCGAATCGAAAGCCAAGACTTTTATGGTTCTACTCAAACAAAGTTTGGCGAACTTCTAGTTATCTGCGATGGTATGGGAGGACATAATGGTGGAAAATATGCAGCTGAAAAAGCTGTAGAAATAATTATTGAAGAAGTAGCCAAAAGCAACGAAACAAATCCAGAAAAAGCACTTCAAGTAAGTATTTTAAAGGCGAATAGTGCAATTTGGCAAGAGAGTAATATAAATGCAAGTCTCAAAGGAATGGGAACAACTGTGGTGGCTTTGCTCATCACTCCCGAAAAAGCGATTTGCTGTCATGTTGGGGATAGTCGAATGTATCAATTGAGAAATAGCAAAATAATTCACCGAACCTCTGACCACTCGCAAGTTTTTGATTTAGTTCGGCTCGGTAGAATTACAGAAGAACAAGCACGATTATTAGAAAAATCGAATGTAATTACTCGTTCATTGGGTACAAAACTAACATTGAATGTTGAAATTACGAATAATCTTAACCACAAAACGGGTGACCGTTTTCTTCTCTGTACAGATGGAGTTTGGGGTATGATTCCCGAAAATCAACTGATAGAGATGATATTTGAAGAAGGGGATATAGCATCTGTAGTTGCTAACTTGATTAAGAAAATTAATACAATTGGAATTACAAATGGCGGGAATCATGATAACTTGACAGTTGCCTTGGTGGAAATGGAAACGAACTCAAAATAAAAAGCTGTGTCAACTTATTTTTGCTTTTTATAAATTATTTGCACAAAAACACGGTAATAATAATTATTCTCCGTATTTTTGTGCAAAATTAAAAGCAATGGAAACAATAGATGAAATATTTGCGAATAACAACGGGTATTTGACATCGAAACTAATCCGTGGAAATAGAACGCTTTACTATCAGTTGAAGACTTTGTTGGAAACCGAAAAAGTGGTTCAGATAAAACGTGGGTTGTATCGTCATGTTGATTTTGCCGAAGAAGCCAGTTGGGGCGAAGTATGCAGAATAGCACCTCAAGCGGTAATTTGTCTTTTTTCTGCATGGAGGTTTTATGAACTATCTACTCAAACACCAACAGAAATTCATATTGCCATACCAGCAAAAAACAAAGTGCTTTTGCCTGATTATCCACCGATTAAATTGTATTATTGGGAGAAAAGGTTTTATGAAACAGGAGTTATGAAAACGACCTACAATGGAGAAGAAATTGCAATTTACGACATTGAAAAATCGGTGTGCGATGCCATTCGTTACCGGAGCAAGGTGGGAATAGACATAACTTCCGAAGTATTGAAAAATTACCTGAAAAGAAAAGACCGCAATTTGGACAAACTAATGAAATATGCAGAAAATATACGCATTGCGACAGTGTTGAACCAATATGTAAACGTAATGCTATGAGCAACAAAGCAGTTTCAATAAGAGCAAGATTACTCAACTTGGCAAAAAAAGAAGGAATTGATTTTCAATTAATCATTATCCGTTTTTTGCACGAACGATTATTATACAGGCTTTCGGTTTCTGATTATTCTCAGCAATTGATCTTGAAAGGTGGAGCATTTATTTACGCCATGCAAGGACTAAAAAGCCGACCAACAATAGATGTTGACTTATTGGGAACACAAATATCGAATGATATTGAAATACTTTGTGAGGTGTTTAGAAAAATTTGTACGGATCAGTCAGAAGATGAAGTAACATTTAATCCGGAAAGCATTGTTGGAGAATTGATAACCCAACAAGACAAGTATAACGGCGTTCGCCTTTACATCGATGCTACTTTTCATACCGTTCGACAACGAATACAAATTGATGTAGGTTTTGGCGATATTGTGATTCCGGTTGTTCAGGAATTGGAATATCCAATACTGTTGGACGAAATGCAAGTTCCTGTTATACAGGCTTATTCAACAGAAACAGTAATCGCCGAAAAGTTTCAAGCAATGATTGAATTATCGGTAGCAAATAGTCGAATGAAAGATTTCTATGATGTTTACAAGCTATTAACTGACAACGAATTTGATAACGATACATTGGAAGAAGCAATTATAGCAACCTTTGAAAACAGGGAAACTTCATATACAGAGAATCATGCACTTTTTTCAGCAGACTTTGCGACAAATACTCTGAGGAAAAGAAGTTGGACAGCATTTCTAAACAAAATCAACAGAGACAAGGAACTTGAATTTGAAGAAGTAATGCGATTAATAAGTGAGAAATTGTTGCCTTACTGGGCGAAAATGAAAGAAATATGACAAACAAAAACCAATTCTACACAACCAATGCACGATTTGATAATTCACGCCTATGGGACAATAGCCTAATTTGTAGTATTTTGGAGGTTCATCTCCCGCATTCACTTCATCGTAGTGCGACAGAGAAGAAGCCCGCAAACTAGCTTCGCGCTTAGCCTCAGTTTTGATGCTCTAGAGTAGAAAAACAACTTCGATCATAAATTTTAAAAAAAGTAACGTCAACAATTTTTCATTGAATTTAAATTTAAATATTACAAATTGAATTTTTACATTTTAAACCATACAAAATCAATATCTTATGAAATCTATTTTATTTTACTCGAAAAAGGTTTTTATAATAATTATTCTCATTATTGTCACAACTCAGTTATATTCTACAACAAAAATTACTTCCAATGCTGGAATAGATACGATTCCAATTAATAATATGATTAATGTGCTGAAAGTGCATAGAAAACCATGGAATACGCCTGATTTCTCAACTTTTAAATATTCATTCAATGTACTGAGTTCTACGGAATACAATGCTCAGAAACCCACTGATGCGCTGCCTTTTGATTGTGGTTTTGTGTCTGCAAATGGTACCATAAATGTAAGCGCGCCAACAACTGCTGCACAACTGGCAGTATTTAAAGACATTAATAAAGCGGCGGTTTATTATCTCTGTCAGTCGTATATGTATTATTTTTATCAAACATCAGGTTTGCCATTGTTGCTAAAAGTGGGATTCCCAGCTTATGAATCTATGCTTGACCCAACAGATGCAATGATAAAAACGGCAGTAAATGCTTATGGCGGAACTTTTCCGTCATTTGACGTATTGAATAACCCGACTACTTTTGTAGCTAATAATGGGTGGACTATTGCTTACGCCTTTGGTGAATTTATGAATGCTTATAAAAACTGGGGGTATCCAATGATTATAAACGTTACAGCCAATTCATTCGATGCATATCCGGGGTGGTTTAATACGGATAATCTAAAAGGGTTACTTGATGATTTTAACCGTTATGCCTATGCACGTTTTCTTGAAACAAATGAAACATTGCGTATAAAACTAATACAGGAAACAGAGCATTTTCGAATTTATACCAGACAACACGAAGTTGATGTAAACTTTCCGTATTTGCCCAATTCATTGGAAAATGCCTATCAAGAATTCTCTACAAACTACGACACAAAAGCTTATGGAAAACTTTCGGTTTATACTTTATCTGGTTGCTCTGACGCAGTTATTGAAGGAATTGCCTGCAACCCTAATTCAACGGTTTTAGGGGGAACAGCTTGGCCATCAGGCATTCATTTTGGATGTTATGCGTCTGTAGATCAATTAAAAGATGTAAATAGTATGGGACGACATGAATTGGCACATGCTTTTCAGGGTTTTATGCCTATGGGCGATGGCACACAATGGCTTGGAGAAGGTTTTGCATTTTTCAGTGATGCCGGTCCATTTAATGCTGATTATTCAAATATGGGTTTGGGAACAGGCTTTTGGAAACAGATGTTAATCTCATCGCTTGAACGAGGAACCAAATTCTTTGGACATCGTCCCACTTACGAAGACACCAAAGTTTACCCCGGCTATGAAACAGATTATGGTTATAAGTATTTAGGGTGGTATCTGTGTGATTTTATTTACCGAAAAGGTGGATATAAAGCATTAAAAAATGTCATGTTGGGCGATTTAGCCGGATACCAAAAAATAGGTTATGCTTCAGGACAAGCCATCATGGATGCCTTCTATTTTGATTTTGATATAAGACTTCAAAACAAGCAAGTAGCAACACTTATTAATCCGACAATAAATGTTGACGAAACCTTATCGACAGTAAATATCAGCTGGGCACCTCTAAGTTCGAGTGTTAAACTCAATGTTGCTGTATCGACGGATAATGGGACAAATTGGACAAATATTGCAACAAATACAACTGCAACTTCATGCAGTTGGAATGTTGGAAATTATATTGGCAAGTATTTGCTGAAAATCTCTGCACCCGAAATTTTTGATTATCAAACTATCTATGGACCGTTTAATAAAATTGATTTAAGTAAACCGATGATTAATTTTCCGATTGGTAATGAATACTTGATTGCCGGAGATACTGTAAACATATCATGGGGAAACACTACCTTATCCAATTTCAAGATTGAGTTTTCGGGTAACAATGAATCTTCCTGGTCAACACTAAATACCGGTGTTACAGCTTCTGCAAAATCTTTTAAATGGATTGTTCCTTGGACAATCTCCAATCAATGTAAAATCAGAATTTCGGATGCTGCAAATACAACTAACAACGATATGAGTGATAATAATTTCACGATATTAGCACCCAATATGATTGGCGGTCCATATTTGTTTGATAAAAACACCCTTGCATTGCTGCATTTCGACAATGATTTAAAGAATCGTTCGCTTCTTTCGGGTAACGGAATTGGGTTGGAAACCAACATTGTGAATGATGCCACACTTTCAACCATGTTGGGTAATTGTTACAAAACAACATCGACTGTTTCAATTCCTCACCATTCAAATCTGAGTTTAACGGGCGACTGGACTATTGAAGCATGGGTGAAGCCAACTTCATTTAATCCAAATGCCAATATGTATATCCTTACAAAGCCGGGTGATAGCAATGCTTATGCATCAAACTATTCACTTGAAATAAACCCCTGGTGGGGAAATGTATTTCATGGTTTTTATTTTTCAGATGCAAGTTCACGAAATGGAGTCAGTAATTACGCTCTTACATTGAATCAATGGTATCATATTGCCTTTATACGGGATACTAAAGCATCGCAAATACAAATTCTGATTCATGATAAAGACCGTAAATTAGTTGCTCAGCAATCAAATTCTTATACTGGTGTAACTACATTTCTCAATTCGAAAGATTTATTAATTGGAAGTGGAATTGATGGATATGTGGACGAAGTTCGGATAAGCAATGTGGTAAGGAGTTTTACTTCTACGGATGTTAATTCGCCTGTCGATAATAAATTAATGTCTGTGTTCCCAAATCCATCAAAAGGTCTTGTAAAAATGCACTTGCAAGCTGATGCAATTAATTCAGAACTATATATTTTCAATTCGGCTGGTCAAATTGTATTTAGAAAGAATATTGTTAACATAACAGATCTGACTATTGATTTGACTACTATAAGTAAAGGAATTTATTTTATCCACATAGGAGGAGTTGGTACCCAGACTCTGGTAGAAAAATTGATAATACAATAAAAGGCAAGAAAAGATATTTAAAAATTATTCAAAACTAACAATATATCAGCTGGATAAAAGGGTTTCTCCGTTTTTAAGGAGTTAGTAGGAGGCGACTTGACGTATATATCTTATCATAAAACAAGTTGATTACTAATTCCTTGACTCGGCATATTCCTAACAAACTAAAACCTGATAGTCATTTTGATCTTTTGCAATTTGATAGTCCACTTGGGCGAATTTTTAAATAATTGAACAAATTCATCTTCAAGTTGTATGCAGCTACACTCTATAATTTCCAAATCTACAGGCTTACCCAGTTCATTGATTGTAAACTTAACTTTTATAAACTCCTTTTGCTCGCTGCAAGTATTTTGTTTGTGATTTTGCTTGATATATTTTTCAAATTCAGCTTTTTCATACTTGTGTAAAACAGGTTTTGCTGCCGAAATAGAGCCAACAACAGAACTGCGTTTTTGTGTTCCATAGCCAACAACAACTACTTCGTTAAGTGCCAAATTATCAGGCTGTAACTGTATAATATTGCTGTCGGGGGAAATTGGTATTTCTTTCTTTTCGTATCCTATATACGATGCAACAATGCGATTATTTTTACCGTCCGGCACATTCAATTTAAAGTTGCCATTCAAGTCGGTAATAGTGCCATTGTACGAATCTTGCAGCTTTATTGATGCACCTACTATGGCTTCCCCTTTTTCATCAACCACTTTACCACTAATATTTTTCGATAAATTTCCGGTAGTCGACTTGAAATTACTTGCTTGTATTTGTGCTGTTTCCACAGTTTCTTCTTTTACCATATTCATTGCTGATATTGGATTCTCATTGAATTTTTCGGTAGGTTCTGCCTCCGCAATATTTTCGTTTTTTAGGCTATTATCTTCAAGTTGAACATCTAGATTTAATTCCGGTTTAGCTTTCAAACTATTATGTGCCAATATCTTTTCTTTTGAAATGTTTTTTGTATTTGGTTCTTCCGAAATTTTTGGTTTAACGTTTTTGTTGATTTTTTGAATCGTTTTATGAGCCATATTTTTTTCAGTTGACTCGTAATTTACAAACAAAGAACCAACTCCCAATACCAAGCATATTGAAGCTGCAACCGCAACTATCCATTTCCTGAGTTTGAAGGTTTTATTAACTGATTTTGGGGTCAATTTATTTTCTAGTTCGTTGATTACCGACAAATGATTTCCCGGGACGGCATCGTAACCATCGATGGCATCCTGCAAAAACGGGTCATTCATGGCTTTGCGCTCCAATTGATTCGCTTCTTTACCATGCCGTTTGCCTTGTATGTAATCTTTTATATCCATTACAAAAAATCTAGAGAGAAGTTTTAAGTACTTTCATTATACAGGTTTTTAAATTTCTTTTGCCATTTTGAATATAACTTTTCACCTTGCTTAATTCAAATCCGGTAATTTCCACTATATCCAGATACGATTTTTCTTCATAAAAAAACAGTTGAATGCTTTTTTGTTGCTCCTCATTCAGCGTTGTGATACAGTATTCCAATGCCGAAATTTCTTCTTGTGTTTGAGCTTTATCTATTTGAGTAAAAAAATCCTCATTTTCCACATAAGCATCTTCAATTTTCACAAAAATTGTTTGTTTGTCTTTTCGTTGAACTTGTAAACAATGATTTTTTGCTACCGAATAGAGCCATGAATTGAAGTTTTTAATTTCATAATGAATAACTTTCTCGGGCAAATTACTGTAAATATCCATTACCGCATCGTGTGCAGCCTCTTTATCATTCAAATACTTTAAACATAGGCCATAAAGTAACGGAATATAACGGCGATACAACTCCCCAAAGTAGGCAATATCACCTCCTTCGATAAATAATTGAAGTAAATCGTCATTCGATATTTCTGCTATTTTATGCTTGTTTTTCAATTTTTGAATTTAAAATAATCTATGACGAACTTAGGTTTTTAACCGGCAATTTTTTTTAAAGAAAAATAATATGTAAATGATAAAAATTTGTTGTTATTTGAAACATTTTGAATTTCAAATGTGTAATTTAACAAATACCTTTCAGATACGGACTGACCTCGTCCGGTGAGCCGAAAAACAAGTGAGGTAGGCGGTTAAAAATCGTCCTTGTTTGAGTTCCGACGTATTCCGTCGGAATGAGTTTGGACGATTTAAGCCTACCGAGCGTAAGTTTTTCGAGCGAAGTGGGCGTAGTCTTGACCTTTTTTGCATACTTTTTTGTGTCAAGACAAAAAAGTATGGGGGGTATGGGGCAAAGCCCCACATTTAAATAATTCAAATCTAATAAAATATGTGTGTATTAATATTTTTACTATGTCCTTAAAGAAAAATGCACTCGAAAATGAATTACAAAAGTATTTTTCGCAAAAGTAGAAAAAAAATCAGACTCACTTATGGAATTTCAATTTAAAATGTATCTAATTGGTAAAAGAGCCTGAAATCACGTCGAAGCTGCTTTTCCTGTAGGAGGTGAATCTTAAATTTTCAAACACAAATATATAACAATTTAATTTAAAAACGTATGAAACACGCATTAAATCAATCAAAAAACCAACAAAGCTCTACAGTTGAGTTTATGTTAATGTATTCCATTCAACGCATTTTAGGAGGATGGAGTTTTCGAATGCAAGCATTTAAAATAATGTTGCTATTAATCTTGACTGTCGGAGCATCTTCTGCTATGTACGGACAAAAATTTCTTGTAAGCGGTAAGGTTGTTGATGAACAACAAGTTGAAATTATTGGTGTAAGTGTTCAGGTGAAAGGCACTTCTGTTAGTACCATTACTGATATCAAAGGGGAATATAAAATTTCAGCCGAAAAAGGAAAAACGCTGGTGTTTTCATATATAGGCTATGTAAAAAAAGAATTAACTGTTGTTGGACCCAGCATGAATGTGGTATTAACACCCGATATAATTACACTGAATGAATGTGTAGTAGTAGGATATGGGGTTCAGAAACACACAGCTGTTTGTGGTTCAGTAAGTAATGTAAGAGCAAGCGTTGGTGGTTTTAGAAAGCGGGAGAATTATCTCATTATACCGTCTGTACATCAAACTATTGTAGCGGAAGACCAGGAAGAATATGCGGGTTTTAAAGAAAACAGGTTTATATCAGTTGCAACCGAAGCACTTTCCACTTTTTCGCTCGATGTGGATGCAGCATCTTATGGTAATATCCGCCGTGTAATCAATTTGGGACAAAAACCGGCAAAGGATGCCGTACGTATAGAAGAGATGATCAACTATTTCAGTTATAATTACGCGCAACCTACCGGCGATCATCCGGTGAATATTGTTACCGAATCGGCTATATGTCCATGGAATGAAAAGCACAAATTGGTTAGGATTGGAGTTAAAGCAAAGGAAATTCCTTCGGAAAAACTACCGGCTTCAAATCTTGTATTTTTAATTGATGTGTCAGGATCGATGCAAGGAGCTAATCGTTTGGAATTGGTAAAATCGTCACTGAAGCTTCTATCGAACAATTTGCGCGAAAAAGACCGTGTTGCCATCGTGGTTTATGCGGGTGCTGCGGGTGTTGTGTTACAATCAACTGCCGGAAATGACAAACAAAAAATTATCGAAGCTATTGAAAATCTTTCAGCAGGTGGTTCAACAGCCGGAGGAGCGGGTATTCAACTGGCCTATAAAATTGCTGAAAAAAACTTGATGCCCAATGGTAACAACAGAATTATACTCTGCACAGATGGTGATTTTAACGTGGGTATTTCTAGTACCGACGAATTGGAAACAATGATAGAAGCGAAACGCAAAACTGGTGTTTATCTTACCGTGTTTGGCTATGGCATGGGAAATTATAAAGACAACAAACTACAAACTTTGGCACAAAAAGGAAATGGAAACCATGCCTATATTGATAATATTCAGGAAGCTAACAAAGTGTTGGTAAACGAATTTGGCAGTACCATGTACACAGTGGCCAAAGATGTGAAGTTGCAAATTGAGTTCAATCCGGCTTATGTAAATGCTTACCGATTGGTAGGTTACGAAAGCCGTTTGTTAAATAAAGAAGACTTCAATGATGATACCAAAGATGCAGGAGAATTAGGTTCAGGTCACACGGTTACAGCATTGTACGAGATAATTCCCGTGGGTGTAGAAAATACTTTTGGTGGTGTTGATAAACTGAAATACCAGTCTAAAACGAAAATGAAGCCAATACTGAAAACCGATGATGTGTTAAGCCAGGAAATGTTGACAGTAAAACTTCGCTACAAAAAACCGGATGAAGAAAACAGTCGGAAACTTGAAATTCCGGTTTTGGCAAGCGATGCGAATAAAGCGGCATCAAAAGATTTTAAATTTATAATGGCAGTAGCCATGTTTGGTCAATTATTAAAGGACTCGGACTTTAAAGGCAATGCCAATTATAATCAAGTAATTGATTATGCCAAAGCAGGAATCGATAATGATGAACATGGATATCGCCGCGAATTTATCCGTTTAGTTGAAGCTGTAAATCAGTTGGAAAAATAAGAACGGCTAAATTTTTTGTACTAGAAATTTTAATTATTTAATGAGTCTGTTTCAAAAAAATGAAACAGACTCATTCGATTTTTATTGCAGAACAAAACTGTATAATTATTTTATTTTAATGTATATAATCTGTATGTATTTGTCATATAAATGCATATAAATTAATTGAAACGACATTTTTGACAAGCATTTTGAATATAAATTGAATATATTCTGCAAAAAGATTGTGAGATTGGTAGAAATTTACTACTTTTGCGGTCGATATAAATAATTATGCAAATAATCCAATAAAAATTCATATTTGATGTGTTTTATGCATTAAATAATAATTATTTAGAATTGAAAAACAATAAAATGAAAAATAAAAGAAATCGATTACAAGTAATTTCTGAAATTCTTCGCTCCAATGTAATAGGAAGTCAGGATGAATTACTAAAAATTTTAAACGAACGACAGTGCGATGTTACTCAAGCTACATTATCAAGAGATTTAAAATTGCTAAAAGTTGCTAAAACTCCTTTGTCGAATGGTACATACAAATATGTTTTACCATCTTACAATAAGCCAATGCCTACTACCAGTTCGTCAAACGCAATTGTTTCAATGGGTGCAATACTCAATATTGATTTCTCTGGACAATTGGTTGTTGTTAAAACTAAACCGGGATATGCAAGTGCAATTGCATGGGACATTGACAACAAAGCAAATTATGAAGTGTTAGGAACAATAGCCGGAGATGACACCATTTTAGTAATACCACGCGAAGGAATAACCCGTGAAGATATTCTTCAAATGATGAATCAAAATTTTGCTGAATCACAAAACTAATTCATTATTAGCTCCTATTCTTGGAGACTAATGATAACTATTTAAAATTAATTATGAATACAGATACTACCGTCATAGATATGACGGTACAAATTGCCGACGACTCACATCTGAAATATGTTGAAGTTATATTAGATACCATTGCATCTGCAGCCAAAGTAAGAGGAACAGGTATTGCCAGGCGGTCGCCAGAGTATATTGAGCAAAAAATAAAGGAAGGAAAAGCTGTTATTGCTTTAAAAGATGATGAGTTTACCGGGTTTTGTTATATCGAAACATGGGGAAACAAAAAGTTTGTTGCTAACTCGGGTCTAATCGTTGTGGATCAATATAGGGGCAAAGGGCTGGCAAAACAAATAAAACGCAAAGCATTTGAACTGTCTCGTTTACGTTATCCAAATGCAAAAATATTTGGCTTAACTACAGGCTTAGCCGTTATGAAAATCAATTCCGAATTGGGATATAAACCGGTTACGTTCTCCGAATTGACTGATGATGAGTCGTTTTGGAAAGGTTGCCAAAGTTGTGTTAATTACGACATACTGCAAAGAACAGGCCGCAAACATTGTTTATGTACCGGAATGTTGTTTGATCCGGCTAAAGAAGAAAAAAAACAATAAGCCCTAAATCCCCTAAAGGGGACTTTAAGACATCTTCTTATTATAAGGAAGATCCGATCAAAATAGAATTAGACTAAAATAGTAGAAATATCTCTTTAAGTCCACCTTTGGGGGATTTATAGAGCCTTGATTTTTGAACATTATGAAAGAAAAAGTATTGTTAGCATTTAGTGGCGGTTTAGATACTTCGTTCTGTGCCATGTATTTGGCTCAGGAAAAAGGATACGAAGTGCATACCGCGGTGGCTAATACAGGAGGATTTAGCGAGCAAGAATTAAAAGTAATTGAAGACAAGGCTTTTAGACTGGGAGCTGTGAGTCATGTTACTTTGGACGTTACACAAGAGTATTACGAAAAAAGCATTAAATTCATGGTATTTGGCAATGTGCTTCGCAATGGAACTTATCCCATCTCAGTAAGTTCGGAGCGAATTTTTCAGGCCATTGCCATTATCAATTATGCACAGGAAATTGGAGCTCAATATGTGGCTCATGGCAGTACAGGTGCAGGAAACGATCAGGTGCGTTTCGATTTAACTTTTGATATATTAGCTCCAAATATTAAAATACTCACGCCAACCCGCGATATGGTTTTGACCCGTGAATATGAAATTAATTATTTGAAAGAGCATGGTTTTGATGCCGATTTCAAAAAAATGGAATATTCTATCAACAAAGGGCTGTGGGGTACCAGCATAGGTGGAAAAGAAACTTTGAAATCGGAGCAAACTTTGCCCGAAGAGGCTTATCCAAGTCAGGTTGAAAAGCAGGGAGAAGAAACAGTTACAATTGCATTTGAAAATGGCGAAATTTGTGCTGTAAACGGACAAACAAATGAAAATAAAGTATTGCTAATTAATGCTTTGGAAGCAATTGCAAGCAAATATGGTATAGGTAGGGATATGCATATTGGTGATACTATTATTGGCATAAAAGGCCGTGTTGGATTTGAAGCAGCAGCCCCGCTTTTGATTATCAATGCCCACAAAATGCTCGAAAAACACACGCTTACCAAATGGCAACAATACTGGAAAGATCAGTTAGGCAACTGGTATGGCATGTTTTTACACGAAGCTCAATACCTGGAGCCGGTAATGCGCGATATTGAACAATTTCTGCAAAGTTCGCAGCAAAATGTTACGGGTACGGTAATCGTTAAACTTCGACCTTATAGCTATACCTTAGTGGGTGTAGAAAGTACATTCGACTTAATGAAAACAGATTTTGGCGAATATGGCGAAGTAAATCGTGCCTGGAGTGCCGACGATGTGAAAGGATTTACAAAAATACTGGGCAATCAAATGAAGATTTTTTATAATGTGCAAAAACGCAACGATAAAAACCAGTAACAATAAAACTAAAAAACGCACTGAAACCTCTGTTGGAATGACGGAGGTTTTTTTGTGCCTTTAGATAGGTGCGACAGATTATGATTTTTTGATTATTTACTCATACTGTTTAAACTGAAATTTAATATTCTATGTGGATTCAAGTCTAAAAAACTATCCAAGTATCTAATACCAAATGTTTTGATAATTAAAATAAAAATAGTACTTTTGCAGCCTAAAAAATAAATTTTTAAAATTTCACTTTATGATGAATGCTCAAGATATCAAAAACGGTACGTGTATCCGCATGGATGGCAAACTGTATTTTGTAGTAGAATTTCTCCATGTAAAACCCGGCAAAGGGAATACTTTTATGCGTACAACACTGAAAGATGTTGTTGATGGTCGCGTTATTGAACGTCGTTTTAATATAGGCGAAAAACTGGAAGATGTACGTGTTGAACGTCGTCCTTTTCAATTTGTTTATAAAGAAGGTGAAGATTTTATCTTTATGAATCAGGAAAACTATGAGCAACAACCTATTTCAAAAACACTGATTAACGGCGTTGATTTCTTGCTCGAAGGAATGAGTGTAGAGGTTGTTTCTGATGCATCAACCGACACTGTACTTTATGCTGACATGCCCGTAAAAGTGCAAATGAAAATTACATATACCGAACCGGGAATGAAGGGAGATACAGCTACTAACACGCTGAAACCTGCTACCGTTGAGTCTGGTGCTACTGTACGTGTTCCACTATTTATTACCGAAGGCGAAACAATAGAAATTGATACACGCGATGGTTCATATATGGGACGTGTAAAAGTTTAGACAAAAAATATTTAAATTAAAAAAACCGATAAACATAATTTGTTTGTCGGTTTTTTTTATATTTTTGTACGAATTAAGTTTTATAATACGTTTTAAATCTTTACAATGAATAAAAGAATTGAGAGTTTTAAATATGCTTTTCGTGGAATAGTGTTGGTTTTGAAGTCAGAAAAAAACATGCTTATTCACCTGATTATAAGTATTCTAGTTCTTATTTGTGGCATTTTATTTCAAATTAGCACTACCGAGTGGATGATTTGTTTGCTTTGCTTTGGATTGGTTTTCAGTACCGAAATGATAAATACAGCCATTGAAACCTTGGTGGATTTAGTTTCGCCCAATCACCATAAATTGGCCGGTAAAGCCAAAGATATTGCTGCGGGTGCGGTTTTGGTTGCTGCAATTTTCGCTGCGATAACAGGATTGATTATTTTTATTCCAAAAGGCTTGGCACTTTTAAATTTATTTTTGTAATAAAAATAGGCTGATTTATATTATGAGTCATCTAATTGCCGATTTTCTCAATTTACTTTACCCAAATTTATGTATAATTTGTGGTGAAAATTTAATGAAACACGAAAACCAAATTTGTTTGGCGTGCTTAAATAACATGCCCCGAACTAATTATCATTTAATAAAAGACAATCCGGTTGAAAAACGTTTTTGGGGAAAAGTGCCGGTTTTTAAAGCCACATCCTATTTCTTTTTCACAAAAGGCTCACCCTATCAAAAGCTGCTTCACGAGTTAAAATACAAAGGAAATAAGGAAGTTGGCACTGTTATAGCGCAACATGCAGCTTCCGAACTACTTGAAAATAATTTTTTTTCAGGCATTGATTTTATTATTCCCGTTCCACTTCACCCCAAAAAATATGTTTCCCGTGGATACAATCAGAGTGAATGTATAGGTTTAGGTCTTTCAAAAATTTTGGGAAAGCCCCAATTTACTCAGCTACTTATTCGGGTAAAAGAAAACACTACCCAAACAAAAAAATCGGTTTACGACCGATATGTGAATACAGCCGGAATTTTTGAATTAACCGATAAAGATGCATTGGCAGGCAAACACATACTAATTGTCGACGATGTTTTAACTACAGGTTCAACTTTGGAGGCTGCCATTCAAACTTTACAGGTAGCTGACAATGTGACAATTAGTGTTTTTACATTAGCTATGGCTTAAAATTGAGTGTCGGCTTTATTTTTTATTAAAGCTGAGAAACTTTTATTATTTGCTCAACAATATCGTTATCACTTCCACTTACTATCAGTTTTGCTTGCTTGTAAAAGGGTTCACGGGTTTTTAATCCTTCCTGAATAAATTGGTGCAATTCCTCCCCTTTTTTATCGGCTATAAGTGGTCGCTTGCCTGCCCGCGAAGTTTCGAGGCGCGCACTTAATTGAGCTGTAGTTAGTTGGATATAAACTGTCAATCCAGCATCATTCATTTTTTGTATGTTATCATAATAGCAGGGAGTTCCACCTCCGGTAGCAATTATAGTTTTCTCAAAATCAGATACTTCACTCAAACATTCACGCTCAATTTCCCTGAATTTTTCCTGTCCCATTTCAGCAAAGATCTGTGACACTGTTTTATGATATTTTTCCTCTATAAAAGTATCTAAATCCACAAAAACATAAGTGGTTTTTTCAGCTAATATTTTTCCAAGTGTAGTTTTCCCACAACCCATGTATCCAATCAGGAATATTCTAGTCATTTTGAATATTGAAATTTACAGTTCATTTATAATTACAAAGTTAGTGAAATTTTTGTGACTATTCAGCATTTCTATTGAATTATATAATCTATTATTTACAAAAATCAGTTATTGAATAGATGCTTATGTGCTTGCATATCAAGCTTTAATCTTATACAAGAATAGCTGTTAAAAGTCAGGATAATTACATAATTTCTATGTAACCAGCATCAAAAAACGGGCTAATAAAGATTGATCAGGTCATAACAACACATCAAAATAATCTTATAAACCAGCATAGAACTTTGCATTTTTACAAATAAAAACTGTATATTTGCAGGCGAAAAAAATAAAAAATATGCAAGCATTTTATACAATTTTATACTGATAAAATTAAGCAAACAAGAGTATTAGCCCCAACAGGTTAGTACTTTTTTTATTTCACAAATCCGGATAATAATTCATCAAAAAAAGTAAAATTTAAAAACAAAATTTATGAGAAAATTAATTTTTGCAATGTTCTTATTTGTTTCCTTGCTTACGCAAGCACAAAACCTGCAAGTAATGTATGACTTTGGTCAAGGTCGAAAAAATGTAACCACAACTTTAGAAATGTTTAAACCCGATAAATGGGGCGACACATTCTTTTTTGTGGATATGGAGTTTAATAGTGGCGATACAAAACAACCATCGTTAGGATATATGGAAATAGCTCGTTGTTTAAAATTTTGGGATGGTCCGTTAAGTGCTCATATTGAATATAATGGTGGTTTAATGTTAGGTAAACCCGTTGATAATAAATTTTATAGAGAAGGATATTATATTAACAATGCTTACTTGGCAGGTGTGGATTATGCTTGGCACGATAAAGATTTTTCAAAATTTTTAAACCTTAAATTATTATACAAAAACATACAAGGTAAAAATCCCGCATCATTCCAGATTACAGGTGTTTGGAATCTGAATTTCATGAAAAACAAACTCACAGTATCTGGTTTTGCTGATTTTTGGAGAGAAGATAATACGAACTTTACGAATGCTAGTGGAGATGCAATCACACCAACAAGCACAAAGTTTGTATTTTTATCTGAACCACAAATATGGTACAATGTGAATAAAAACCTGTCATTAGGTGGTGAAGTGGAATTTGGGTTAAACTTTGGTACTGTGGATGGATTTAAAGTTTGTCCTGCTTTAGGCGCTAAATGGAATTTCTAAACAATTTAAATACAAAATATTATGATTGAAAAAATGTTTAAATTAAAAGACAATGGCACCAATGTAAGAACCGAAATCGTTGCAGGCATAACTACCTTTATGACAATGGCTTACATTCTTTTCCTTAATCCTAATATATTAGGTGTAACCGGAATGAACAAAGACGCCGTATTTTTTGCAACAGCTATTTCAGCCGGTTTTGTAACTATTGCCATGGGCTTGGTCGCTAATTTTCCCATTGCATTAGCCCCCGGAATGGGACTTAACGCACTTTTTGCTACAGTTGCTTTGGCAGGTGTTGGTATGCCATGGCAAACTGCACTTGGAGCTGTATTTATTTCAGGTTTAATATTTATTTTGCTTACTGTAACCAAAATCCGTCAAATTTTAGTTGTTGCTGTTCCTGATTCGCTAAAAAAAGCAATTACAGTAGGTATTGGCTTGTTTATTACTATTATAGGGTTTAAATTATCCGAAATTATGGTGGTTTCAGCCAGTGTAATTCCTCCAACTTTGGACGCTTTGAGTAAAAATGCAGGTCCTGTGACCATGAAATTTTTTGAATGGAATATTGGTATGGGAAGTTTCAGCAACCCGGCTATGGTACTTTGTTTGATTGGTTTAGGAATTACTGCTGTTTTGATGGCTCTTAAAGTTAAAGGTTCTTTGCTAATCGGTATTGTTGGGGCAACCATTATTGGTATTCCTATGGGAGTTACTGTTATTCCTGAAAACTTTGCGGTATTTAGCTTGCCCGATTTTAGTAATCTTGCAGTGGGTGCATTGGATATTAAAAGTGCTTTCAATATGGGTATTTGGACCGTTGTTTTTACATTCACGTTTGTTGAATTGTTTGATACTTTTGGAACTTTGGTAGGAACTGCCAACAAAGCCGGCTTGATTGACAAAGATGGCAATTCTCCAAAAATTGGAAAAGCCATGTTGGTCGATGCTTTTGGTGTTTCGTTTGGCGCGTTAATGGGAACGAGTACAGTTACTGCTTATGTTGAAAGTGCAGCAGGTATAGGTGAGGGAGGACGAACTGGATTAACTGCCATAACTACCGGATTGCTATTTTTAGTGGCATTGGTTTTGGCTCCATTGGCTTTAATTATTCCAAGTGCAGCAACTGCACCCGCTTTGATTATTGTTGGTGTGCTTATGGTTTCCTCGATTGCTGAAATTGATTTTACTGATTTCACTGAAGCTTTTCCGGCTTTTCTTACATTTATTTTAATGCCTTTAACTTACAGCATAGCCAATGGAATTGCAGGTGGAATTATAGCCTATACTTTATTGAAAGTGGTAACAGGAAAAGCAAAAAAAGTACATTGGATGATGTATATACTTTTTGTTTTGGTACTGGCAAGGTATATTTTCTTAAATGAATAAGATAGACAAGAGCCACTTCTATGGCTTTTTGAGTTTATAGCTTAAATAAAAAACAACTTTTCCTAAGCATTCTACTTAGAAGAAGTTGTTTTTTTAGTTTTAAATCTCTTTATTTAAAATAGACGACTCAACTTTCGTAAGTTATTAAATTAATTGATTTTTAATTGATTATAATTTTAAATTTATTTTATGTAAAGAAATACAAGCACATAAATAACTTATTGTTTTGAAGAATATTATTGTGCAACTTTATCTCCCTTTGGTCGCTGACCGTTGGTTGTGTAAAATTTTGAGTTACTTTGAGTAATAGCTTTTTTACTGTAACACAAAAAGCACTAAGAAGACTCAAAAACCACAAAAAATAGGCTCATTTATAAGCATCTTGAGTGAATCACAATTACTTCATTTTCAAACATCAATCAAAATTGAAAAGTGAGAAAAAAAAAACATGAAAATCAAACCTCAAACTCTCAAATCTTCAAACCTTAATTTTTATTTAATCTTCTCAACCCTCAACCCAATGTCATTGATTCCAATCAAAACAGTATCGCGCATGGCTTGAATAATTTTATATGTATATTTTCCTTTTTGTGTAAATTTAATATTTTGTTGGTATAAAACCGGCACGTCAAACACCGATCCAATGCCGGAGCCTAACCATTTCCCCCTGTCGTTGGCCAAATAAAAATTGATAGTATCTTTTTTCAATAAGCTGTCAGGCAAAGTTTTATGCACAAACAACCAAAGATTTTGATAGGGATAATCGCCATTATTTCGTACATTTACATACACATTATAGCTAGCTTGTATATCCTTTATTTCAAAATCGAAAGCAATAACGCTATCTTTATTCCAGCCCGAAGCTTTCAATGATTTATAATCAAAATAAACATCATTGCTTGAGCATGAAGCTATTACAAAAATTGCTAAGACGAAGAAACCTGATTTTAATGCATTATACATATCAAATAAATTTACAAATTAAAAATAGTCAGAAGTCGTGTTATCGCTGTTTAATATTAATTTTGAATTGTTATAGCTTTCTCCCTTTGATTATTAAGTATTTGGAGTGTCTTTTTTCTTAATTAGCAAAGGCACCTTTTTCTCAACTTGCTCTGTTTGACCGTTTTCTTTATTTTGTGGCCGATTTGTTTTTTTGTTATTTTGTTTTTGATTCTGATTAGGTCGTTTTTTCTGCGTATCGAAACGGGTTAAACTATCCTGACCGACCACATTGTCATAATCGGTACGGATGGGTTTAGAGTTTTCTTCTGTTCTCTCTTCAAGTGTTTCAGGTTTTAGGCCTTTTTTATTCATAGCTATCACATCCTTAGCTCTTTGCGTTGAAATAGTTGTAATATTTGCTGCAAAAGTTGGGGATGTGGAATAAGACATCATGCCTTTAAAGGTATCCGATTTAAAATGATAAAACACATTATCTTGAGTTTCAAGCTGAATTTCTTTCGACGGAAAGTCTTTAAGCGCATCAACATAAGTATCTAATTCGTAATTCATACAGCATTTTAACTTACCACACTGACCCGCCAATTTTTGTGGATTCATCGAAATGTCCTGATAACGAGCAGCATTGGTCGAAACTGAGTTAAAACTATTCATCCAACCAGAACAGCATAACTCACGACCACACGGACCGATTCCACCAATTCTTCCGGCTTCCTGACGTGCACCGATTTGCTTCATTTCAATACGTATTCTGAATGTTTCAGCAAAAACTTTTATCAACTGACGAAAGTCAACACGCTCATCTGCAATGTAGTAGAAAATAGCTTTATTACCATCACCCTGATACTCAACATCACCAATCTTCATATTCAGGTTCAGACTTTCGGCAATTTGACGTGCTTTGATCATTGTCTCCTGTTCTTTGGCTTTGGCTTCCTGATTTTTTTCCAAATCGCCTTCCTTTGCCTTTCGGTACACACGTTTAATTTCTGTTTTATCCGGATGCACATGGTTTTTATTCATTTGTTTCAAAACCAGTCTTCCTACCAGTGTTATTTCGCCTATATCATGTCCGGGTGAAGATTCAACTGCCACAATATCACCTTTTTCCAAAGGTATTTTGGTGCTATTCAGATAATATCCTTTGCGTGTATTTTTAAACTGTACCTCCACAAAGTCGGTATCTTTCATTGTCTCAGGTAAATCTACCAGCCAATCGAATGCGCTTAGTTTTAAAGCAGAATTCCGGTGACAACCTTTTTTATTCATGCAGCATCCGCCGCTATTTTGAGTAAAATCCATTTGTTTTTTGTTTAATTATAATATTAATTTGGAATATCTGCCCCCTAACCCCCTAAAGGGGGAATATTAGAGAGGAGTATGATGGAAAAGTAGAGATTATTTATATTGTTTTTAATGTCGAATTCTAACTGATTTTAATTTCTTGTATTAACTCTTCCCCTATAACTATCGGAGTATCTTTAATCTATTTCTTTTTTTTCCTTTAATTTTGCACTGAGCTTTGTCCTATTACTGCTCCTTTCCTTCTCTTTTGTCTTTGATCTTGGTTCTTTGATCTTTGTTCTTTGTTCTATAAAAACCCTTATCTCTTCAACAGCATTATAACTTTAAGTATTAAATCAAAAAAAACCATTTTTGAATTCACATTTTGTTCCACATGTCTTTCGGCTAATGCAAATTCTTTCATCAAATCTTCCACATTGCGTTCGTGAATAAATGCTGAAAACTTAACAGAAAAATTGGCTTCGTAAGCATTCATAAAATTCATTTCCGGCTCTTGCAGATTCAGAATAAAGTTTTCACGTGTCATTCTTTGCGCGTATGCCAAAAATTTTTTCTGGTTTTCACGCCCCACGGCCGGCGAAGCCATATCATCCGACCATTTACGCAGTGTTTTGAGCGAAGCATGATCTTTTCGGTTACCAACTTGCCAGGCTAAACGCATTATCATTACAAATCGTTCAAAATTTTGTTTGTTATCATCATCCTCACTTAAAATTGAAAGTGCCTCTAAGTAGCTTCCGTTGGCAATACGTGCTATATGCGATGCATTTTGTTCCGAAAGTTCAAACTCAGGATTCTTCATCAATGTTTGAAAAATATCCTTATCGCTTAATTTAGGAATATTGACATGTTGAGTGCGTGACAAAATGGTCGTAATTATCTCTTCCGGCTTGTTCGAAACCAATAAAAAAACTGTTTTCTCTGGTGGTTCTTCCAGTATTTTTAATAATTTATTGGCACAAGTACCGTTCATTTTCTCCGGCAACCATATTATCATTATTTTGTATTCCGACTCATAAGTTTTCAGGTTTAATTTTCGGAAAATCTCCTGACTTTCATTGCTATAAATAACTCCCTGCTTGGCATCGTTCGATATGCGTGCATACCAATCGTTCATGCTAAAATAGTGATTTTCGCGTATCATTTCCCGAAAATCAGCCAAATAATCATCACAAACAACCGACGATTTATTCGCAGGTTTAATGATAGGGAATACAAAATGCAAATCGGGGTGAGCCAACTTTTTATACTTCACACAAGCAGGACAAACGCCACACGAATCATTTGCACCTTTGTTTTCGCAACAAATATATTGTGCATAAGCAATAGCCAAAGCCAGTTTTCCTATTCCTTCCCTACCACGTAAGAGCTGAGCATGCGGAATTCTTTGCTCAACTACAGTACGTATTAAACGTTTTTTAGCCTCTTCCTGACCTATAATTTGGGAAAATTGCATATTGTTATTCTATCTTGTTTTCATTTTTGAACACACGGCTCTGCAAATATATAAAAAAGTAAGGAGAGTGGAAAATTATGAGAGTGATGTGTGCCTTAAAAGTAAACAACTAGCTAAATATCTTCAAAAAAAATCCCCTGTAAACATTTCTGTTACAGGGGACTATAAAATTATATTTTGCTCAGTTTATTTTACTGAATCCATGTGTGCAATTAAATCTAACACTTTGTTAGAATAACCCCACTCATTGTCGTACCAGCTAACTACTTTTACGAAATTGCCATTCAAAGCAATACCTGCACCTGCATCAAATACCGAAGTACGTGATTCGTGGATAAAGTCAGAAGAAACTACTGAATCTTCAGTATAACCAAGTACACCAGCCATAGTTGTTTCAGAAGCTAATTTCATAGCTGCTTTAATTTCGTCGTAAGAAGCAGATTTTTCCAAACGTACTGTTAAGTCAACAACTGAAACGTCAGCAGTTGGTACGCGGAAAGCCATACCTGTTAATTTGCCATTCAATGCAGGAATTACTTTACCTACCGCTTTTGCAGCTCCTGTAGATGAAGGAATAATGTTTCCTAAAATTGAACGACCACCACGCCAATCTTTAGCAGATGGAGCATCAACTGTTTTTTGAGTATTTGTAGCAGCATGTACTGTTGTCATCAAACCTTCAACGATACCGAAGTTATCGTTCAATACTTTAGCCATAGGAGCTAAACAGTTAGTAGTACATGAAGCGTTAGATACGATATCCATGTCAGCAGTGTAAGAATCCAAGTTCACACCACAAACGAACATAGGAGCGTCGTTAGATGGAGCAGAGATAACTACTTTTTTTGCACCACCGGCAAGGTGAGCTTTACATTTGTCGATTGTAGTGAAAACACCTGTTGACTCAACAACATAGTCAGCACCTGAAGCACCCCAACCAATAGCAGCTGGATCTTTTTCAGCATAGAAAGCAACTTCTTTGCCATTTACAAATAATTTACCGCCTTTGTTTTCAGCAGTTCCTTTGAATTGACCATGTACAGTGTCGTACTGTAACATGTAAATTAAATAGTCAAGATCCAAAAACGGGTCATTTACTGCAACGATTTGAACATCGTTTCTTTCTTGTGCTGCACGGAAAACTAAACGTCCGATACGGCCAAAACCATTAATACCTACTTTAATCATTTTATTTATTGTTTAAAATTGAGTTATTTTTCAAATTTGCCACAAAAGTACAAAATTCTACAGTATTGACAAAATATAAACGAAATAAATGCATTTTTTTTCAAGTATTTCAACATTAAACTGAAAAATGAATATTTAGTCATATAAATATTCATTTCTGTTGTGTTTTATGTAAAAACTAATTACATAATAAGCTTGAATTCAGGACAAATTCATATAATATTGATTATCATACTATTACAAAATTTTCGTTTAGCAATTGGTCATAGCATAATTTTCGGATATTAGCAACAAAAATAATGCTTAAAGTATAAATATCAGACGATTAAATACTTTAAGCATTACTTAAAAAAAACGAAAGAGTATTATACTTTCTTCTCTTTTTTCTTAGTGGTATCAATTTTAAAAATTGGATACAGCGGACAGAAATTAATCAAACTGGTAACTGTTAATAATAGCGCTACAATTAATGCTATAAAACCTATAGTCTGACTAAAAACTTCCATGTAAAATAAGGCTATGAGTACGATGGCCAATCCTAGTCGAATTAATTTGTCAAGTGATCCAATGTTTGCTTTCATATTATATAATTTAAAAATTTAGTACATTAGTTGAAACAAAAATAGGTATAAAAAGTTCAAATAAACATTTAAAGTACAAACAAAAAATATTTAGAAAACAGTTTTCTCTTTATAAACAAAAAAATCACCACATAAAATTTGCACTTCATTTATTCTTCATTATCTTTGTCAACGAAAATTTATAAAATAAAAATATGGAAATTTCAGGAAAAATAATTGCAGTTTTGCCGTTAGCTACAGGGGAAGGAAAAAACGGTACATGGCGTTCACAGGATTATGTTTTAGAAACTGCCGATCAGTATCCCAAAAAAGTGTGTTTTAATTTTTTTGGTGATAAAATTGAACAATTTCCAATGGCTATCGACGATGTTGTTACTGTAAGTTTCGATTTGGAAAGTCGTGAATATAATGGTCGTTGGTTTACTTCTGTTCGTGCATGGAAAGCCGACAAAAATAGTACAGGACCAGCTCCGGTAGCCCAAAACAGTGTTATCTCGGCACCTGCATTTAATGGCACACCTGCTGCCAGCGAAGGAAGCGATTTGCCATTTTGATTTTAGAGATTAGTTAATTTTAGAGATTAGTTAACTAGTATATTTGTTAACTAGTTCAATTGTTTTTTTAGTACAACTTATATCTAATTGACAAATCAACCAATTAACTAATTAACCAATCAACAAGACATCCAAAATATTATTAGGAATGAGTGGCGGCACCGATAGTTCGGTTGCTGCCATTTTGTTGTTAGAGCAAGGCTACGAAGTAATTGGAATTACTTTTCGTTTCTGGGAAGAAAATGAAGTTAACCAACATTTGCTTGATGCTCAATCCCTGGCAAAAAAACTTGACATTCAACATATTACTTACGATGCACGTGCGATTTTTAAAAAAACAATAATACAATATTTTATTGATGAGTATTTAAATGGACGAACTCCTTTTCCATGCGTAAAATGTAATAACGAACTTAAATGGAAATTGATTCTTGATGAAGCTGACAGATTAGGCTGCGAAAAAGTAGCCATGGGACATTACGTGAGAATTGTAAATGAAAATGACCAATTTTTTGTAGCCGAAGGAGTTGACCCGGATAAAGATCAGTCATTTTTTCTGTGGGGTTTGACTCAAAAGCAACTTTCAAGAATAGTTTTTCCTTTGGGCAATATGCATAAAACCCAGGTAAGAAAGCTGGCTGCTGAAAAAGGATATTTTTATGTGGCTGAGAAAAAGGATAGCTTAGGGGCATGTTTCTGCAAGGATGATTATCGTCCGTTTTTAAAATCACAACTTGCTGAGCCTGAAAAAAATATTTTTCCCGGAAATTTTGTTGATGAAAATGCGCAGATTTTGGGTACACACAAAGGTTATCCACTTTATACCATTGGTCAAAGAAGGGGTTTAGTTCACTTAAATCGGAAAGTTTTTGTACAGGAAATCCGCCCGATTACCAACGAAGTTGTTTTGGCCCCGCTCCAAAATATGTACAAAACTGATTTTAAAATTCGCAAAGTCAATGTAGTTGATAAAGAACTATTTACCGATAATTTTGATGTGTTTTGTCGCATCAGATACCGTAAACAAAATACACTTTGTAAGCTTGTTTTTCTTGAAAATGACATGGCCAAAGTACTACTTTCGGAACCACTTGAATCAATTGCCCCGGGACAAACCGCTGTTTTTTACAGAGATGGAAAAATACTGGGAGGAGGATTTATTGATTAATCAAACTAGCTATCCTCTACCCTATCTCGTAATAATTAAATTGATGTGGTTGATCAACAAGTCAACCCTCAATGTAGAAATTAAATGAGGCAATATCAACAATAATTATAAATAAAACCATTATCAACATTATTTAAATATTTTCTTTACTTTTGCATATCAAACCATTGATTAATAAACAGTAAACTAATTTCGAATCACAGCCTGTTTTCTATGGAATTACAAATTATTCAAAACAAAATTTATGACATTCGTGGACAGAGAGTCATGCTCGATTTCGATCTGGCAGAATTATATGAAGTAGAAACAAGAGTATTAAATCAGGCTGTAAAGCGTAATAACAAACGATTTCCTTCTGATTTCATGTTTCAACTCACAAATAAGGAGTTTGATAACTTGATGTCACAAATTGTGATATCAAGTTGGGGAGGGACACGAAAATTACCTTATGCTTTTACCGAACATGGTGTAACTATGCTTGCAAGTGTATTACGAAGTGAAAGAGCTATTGATATAAACATTCAGATTGTACGTGCATTTATTGCACTTAGGCAGTACGCCTTAGGATATGCCGAACTTAACCAAAAGTTAGAAACTTTTATGGTAGAAACCAATATGCAATTCAGTGATATTTATCAAGCATTGACCGAAATGGCAAACCAAACCGAAAAAGATAAAAAACCAATAAATCCAATTGGTTTTTTGGCGTACGATAAAGAATAATTATTCAATTAGAAAAGGACAAAAGGTATATTAGCAATTGACTATATACTTTCAAAAGACTTGAATTTGCAGGTAAATTTGATAACAGAATTTCGAACTATCGATTTTTGCAAAATAAAAATCATAATGTTGAGTTAGTAATAACCGAAATGATAAATCAGCGCATTAATTCTATACATGAAAATCCTGTAAGAACTGGATTGGTTTCCTCAGCAGAAGAGTATTATTTAGTTCATCCAGAAATTACACTGGTCTGAGCAGTATTATTGAATTGATTTAATTTGAAATTTTTATTTGTTATAAACAAACAACCATTTACCCCTCTTTACAAACGAGGGGAGTAACAAAAAACCATTCACCATTTGTTTTATTTCATGCATTGTCCATAATCATAAAAATATTCATTTGTTTTTTCTACTTTTGGAAATAAATTTTGCAAACACTTAGGCTAATGAAAAAAAATATATTGCTTATTTTCCTGTATATCTTCATTTTAAATTCACATTCTCAAATTTCAAATTCCCCAAAATACTTATTAACTTCCAACACAGATTTATTGGGACTTTCAGTTTTAAATACATTGGATCCTTATCTTTCACCCCTAAATTATAGCGGTTTAGGGCTAAGATACAGTCATGCAGAACGGAAGTATTTCTCTCCTGAAAACACGAAACTTTCGATGATAGGGAAATTTTCAGCATTAGCCGGTCTGGGATTAAATCCCGAAAACACGGCTTCTATGATGATTGTGGGCGGAAATTACAGTTGGGGAGCACAGCATCATTTCAGGTTAAACGATAAACTGGAAATTCTGGCTGGTGGTAATATGGATGTAAATTTAGGTGTAAAATACATTGCACGAAATGTAAATAACCCCGTGAATGTAGATCTTGCCACGAATATTAATCTATCAAGCTTGTTGAGATACGATTTTACAGTTTTCAAATTAAATGTCCGATTAAAATACCAGCTTGAGATACCTGTAGTTGGAGCTATGTTTGTACCCACCTTTGGACAATCGTATTACGAAATGTTTGAAATTGGGAATTTGTCGAATGCCATTCATTTTAGTGCTTTACACAACAAAAGAGGTATAAATCAAGATATTCAGCTCGAAATTCCATTCAACAAATCGACAATTCAAATCGGATTTGGAGGCAATAGCCTGAAATACAAAGCCAATGAAATGGTTTTTTATCAAAATGAATTCAATTTACAAATTGCTTTTATTTATGATATATACAAATTTTCAGGTTCTAAAAAAGCTTTACCCGAAAATTTTATAAGTACTCAAAAATAGGATTCTTACCACAAAAAATTAAGAATTGTCCTAAATAAAACCAGCTCCATGAAATTAAAACTAAACCATAAGCCTTTCAACAAAAATAACGAGTTCACCCGAAAGTCCTTCTTTCGGGTGAATTTAAGGGGGCATTTTTTCTCATTTATAATTCTATCAACGATTTTTCTCTCTTCATGCATGGATGAGCCTGATTTACAACCGAATAACAACAAGGGTAATTTTGAAGCACTGTGGAAAATTATTGACACAAAATACTGTTATCTCGATTATAAAAATATAAACTGGGATTCAATTCATACAGTTTACAACACACAGGTAAATAGCACATTGAGTAATTATCAGATGTTTGACTTGATGGGAAAAATGCTTGCCGAATTGAAGGATGGACATGTAAATTTGTACTCCGACTTTAACAAAAGCAGATACTGGAAATGGTTCACAGATTATCCTGATAATTTTAATTCAACCATCATATTCTCTGAGCGTTATCTTACTGAAAATTACTATATTGCCGGTGGAATTAGATATTGTAAAATAAAAAATGACAGCATCGGATATATGTATTATGGTGATTTTTCGAATACTTTTACCGATACGAACATAAAATATATTTTTGAATATTTCAAAGACTGCAAAGGATTAATTATCGATGTCCGAAATAATGGTGGAGGATATATAAACCTATCGGAGAAATTGGCATCGTATTTTTTTGAAAAAGAAACACTTACTGGCTATATGCAACACAAAACGGGTGATGGACATTCCGATTTTTCGAAAGCTATAGAGTTAAAAACGCCTACTCACAAAACCCTAAAATGGACAAAACCAGTTATTGTATTGTCGAATAGAATGTCGTATAGTGCTACAAATTCGTTTATATCACGCATGAAATTAGCTCCAAAAGCTAAAATTGTGGGTGATAAATCGGGAGGCGGTGGTGGTATGCCATTTTCGAGCGAAATACCCAATGGCTGGATGGTACGATTTTCGGCAAGTCCAATGTACGATGCTGATATACAACATATTGAATGGGGAATTGAACCGGATATAAAATCGGCAATGACCCATGAAGATGAATTAAAAGGAATTGATACAATTATTGAAAGAGCAATTGAAGAAATTGAAAATGAAAAAAATTAAAATAACAGAAATGAATCGCTTAAGTCCGGAAGCGTTCAAAACTGAAAAGAAAATCCCACTGGTAGTAGTTTTAGATAATGTACGGAGCTTGCACAATGTTGGAGCCATTTTTCGCACTTCGGATGCATTTTTGGTAGAATCTGTATATTTATGTGGAATTACATGCACACCACCTCATGCCGAAATCCATAAAACAGCCTTGGGAGCTGAAAATACCGTAGAATGGAAATACTTTGAGGACACACATCAAGCTGTAGAAACACTAAAAACAAATCATTATACAGTTTTTGCCATAGAACAAGTTTTTGGCAGTACAATGCTCAATGACATACAATTAGATCATAAAAAAAAGTATGCTGTAATTCTTGGAAACGAAGTAAAAGGCGTTCAACAAACTGTAGTTGACTTGTGCGATGGATGCATTGAAATTCCGCAACATGGCACAAAACATTCGCTCAACGTGAGTGTTACCGGAGGAATTATTATTTGGGAAATGTTTAAGAAATTGGATAACAGCCCCGGAATACTTGCCCCCTAACCCCCTGTTTATCCCGATTGCTATCGGGAGGGGAATATTTGCACATTAATAAAAGGTATCACATTGATGTAATTGTTTGTTTGACTTTTTAAAAATTCACTTATTTAATTAGCAATATCCAATTTGTAAATGCATCTTTTTAATTAAAAATAAAATTATGTGATTTTATTTAAAAATTATTTATTAACTTTCTTCAATTTCTCCCTCAATATTCCCCCTTCAGGGGGCTAGGGGGCCGACTTGTTTTAACTAAATTATAATATGGACTGGAGAGAAAAACTAAACACATTAAAAACTGAATTACCTGCAATGGAAGTGGAAGTGCCAAGCGCGATTCCTGAGAAAAAAGTTAAAAAGCGTCAATCAGAGCCTCTTAGAGTTGAATTGGATAAGCGCAATGGCAAACCTGCTACGCTTGTTACCCGATTCGAAGGTAAGGATGTCGAACTGAAAGAACTTGCTAAAACACTGAAAATTAAATGCGGTGCTGGTGGATCATCGCGCGACGGTGAGATGCTTATACAAGGCGACTTTAGGGTAAAAGTTTGCGAAATATTAATTGAAATGGGCTTCAAAGTGAAGAAAATAAATTTCAAGTAATTAATTTGTCCGTAAAATTGATTACTTTTGCAACAATGTTGCATTTGAGTTGTTTGAAAAAACACAAAAATGAATATTTGCAATTTAATCAGTATTTAAAATTATGACAGAAATTTGGTTTTACTCCATTGCTAGTACATTAGCTATTAGTCTTATATCTTTTTCGGGTGTTGTATTCGTAGCTTTTAAGCCCAAAATATTAAAACAAATCGTATTTTTATTAATCAGTTTTGCTGTAGGAGCTTTATTTGGCAATGCTTTTTTTGTGCTAATACCAGAGTCATATCATTTAATTAAAAACGAGAAATTAGTTGGTTTACTGTTGGTTGCAGGGATTATTTTCATGTTTATACTCGAAAAATTTATACATTGGCGGCACAATCATTTCCCAAAATTCAATAAAAATGAAGCTCCGCTAGGATATATTAGTTTAGTAACCGACAGTTTACATAATTTTACCGATGGAATATTAATTGCAGCAGCCTGGATGACAAGTCCTGAAATAGGCATCGCAACAACCATTGCTGTTATTTTGCACGAAGTTCCACAAGAAATTAGTGATTTTGCCGTTTTATTACATGCCGGTTTTAATAGGCGTAAAGCGTTATGGCTTAACTTTATGAGTGCATGTACTGCCATATTGGGTGCAACACTAACTTTAAGCTTGGGTTATTTTACCAATATCGTTTCTATTTACATTTTACCATTTGCTGCCGGAGGGTTTATATATTTGGCTGCGTGCGATTTAATACCTGAACTTCACCGCGAAAAATCAACAAAGAAAAATTTAATTCAACTCAGTTCTATTTTGGTAGGTTTGGCTCTTATTTTTATGATTAACAACTCAAAAGCACACAACCACAATGTTGGAACACCTGCAGTAACTGAACAAACTGAATGTAATGAAGCCCACGATCACGAACATTGATTAAATGATAAATAAAATGTCATTTGGGTTTAAAAGTAAAACAAAAAATAACTCCTAAAAATAAGTTAATATTGCTTGCTATATGAGTTAAAAACAAGTAATCTAAGCATTAGATTTTAAACATATAGCATTTAAACAAAGTAAAAAATCTATCTTTGTATTCTGAAATAATTAATTCATAAAAACTAAACTAAACCAATGAAGTCCGCTTTAAAATTAAGTATTATAATTTGTTTATTACTAACAGTTTACAGCTTGAATGCTCAAATTTACCGAGTTGAAATAGGGTACGGCAAGCCTAGCAGATATGGTGCAGAATCAAGAACTACACATTTCGATGGTATTCGATTAGGAGCAACTGCTGAATTTAAATTAAAAGATAATTTCAGTTTACTAACCGGAGCTTTGTACAATGCAGTTTACGCCAAAGAAGTACAGTATTACTCTCCTTCCGACTCGGTAACTTACCGCACATTTGGTCATTCTATTGATATTCCATTGCGTTTGACCTACACTCTCGACATTTCTAAAACAATGAAAGCATTTGCATTTGCTGGGCCAAATATCAATATTGGATTATTTCAACCGCAAAAAATTAGCACAGTATTAACCACTTCTTTAGCTGAATATACAAACCTTAATGATCTGGATTACAGTGAAAATGATTTGTACAAACGAGCACTTATCAGCAGGATAAATTTCCAAATTGGAGCCGGAGCCGGTTTACAATGGAAAAATTATCAAATTAAAGGCGGTTATGATTTTGGCTTAAATAGCATTAATAAGATTGATACAAGTAAACTTTTCCAAAGTGGTTGGTATGTTTCTTTGGTGTATCAGTTTTAATCAAATTAGATAATGAGAATAAAGGAGCTGAATCCAATTGTGGGTTTGGCTTTTTACGTAAAAAAACACACAAGATATAAGTGTAAAAACAGAACAAAAAAACTTACTTCTTTTTTCGCAATACCTTATTTAAAAAATATCTGAAATTCAGTTTGACATAGTTTTATACTAATTAATACAATCGATAAAGATGCAACTTTATTCTTTATTTCAAAAGTATCCAATTATTTGTACGGATAGTCGAAATTGTCCACAGGACTCCATTTTTTTTGCACTAAAAGGTGAAAATTTCAATGCCAATGCTTATGCCAAATTGGCCTTAAACAATGGTTGTAAATATGCGGTAGTTGATGAGGCCGAATATGCAATTGATGAACGTTATATTTTGGTTGACAGCGTTTTGGAAAGTTTGCAAGATTTAGCAAAACATCACCGCAAGCAATTAAAAACTTCGATTATTGGTATTACCGGAACAAATGGAAAAACCACAAGCAAAGAGTTAATTGCTTCTGTTTTGTGTGAAAAATTCAATATTCTTTACACGCAAGGTAACTTGAACAATCACATAGGTGTTCCACTCACCTTGTTAAAAATGAAATCAGAGCATGAAATTGCCGTAATTGAAATGGGAGCTAATCACTTAGGTGAAATAAAAATTCTGTCTGAAATTGCTTGCCCCGATTATGGCATCATTACCAATGTTGGTAAAGCACATCTCGAAGGATTTGGAAGTTTTGAAGGAATAATGAAAACTAAGGCTGAACTTTATGATTTTATTAAAAATGAAGGCAAATTAATTTTCAAAAATAAAGACAATAAGTTTTTATTGAAAATGGCTGATGATGCAGGATTAACAAGTGATAAAATAATTGATTTCAGTTTAAACTCAGAAAATAAAAATTGTCTGGTTTGGGGTGAAATTTCCGCAAATTCACCTTTTCTGGAAATGAATTGCATTGTGAATCAATCAGATGCAGTAAATATTAAAACAAAATTAGTTGGTGCATATAATGCTGAAAATATTTTAGCCGCCGTAACTATTGGTAATTATTTTGGCATTGAAATTGAAAAAATTAAAAAGGGTTTAGAAAACTACACCCCACAAAATAACAGATCGCAGCTTACGATTACCGAAAACAACAAACTGATTGTGGATGCATACAATGCTAATCCAACAAGTATGGCAGCTGCAATTAAGAATTTTGCCGAAATGGATGTAAGTCCTAAAGTATTGATATTGGGTGATATGCTCGAGTTGGGTGATTTGGCTCAACAGGAACATCAGGCTATAGTTAATTTACTTAAAGAACACAACTTGACAGAAGTTTTTCTTGTTGGTAAGTTTTTCAAACAAACTTCAACTGATTTTTGTTGTTTTGAAACGGTAGAATTATTAATGCATCAACTTGAAATTCAACCTATTAAAAACAGTTATGTGATTATCAAAGGATCGAGAGGGATTAAGCTCGAAAATGTTCTTGGATTACTTTAAATACTTGATTATTATTAAAATTGATATTATTCCTTTATGAAAAAAAACAGTTATATATTACTTACAGTTTTGTCAGTAGTAATTGTTGTGTTAATTATTGCAGTTGTTTACTTTGTAAAAAGAGCCAACGATAAAGAAAAAGAAATTGCTGAAGTGGTAGAATTGATGTCTTTTGAAAAAGAACAAGTTGAACGTGAATTTCAGGATTTAACAACGGAGTTTGATGGTTATTCCACCAATATAAAAAACGACTCATTATTCAAACTGCTTGACAATCAAAAAATTAAAGTTCAGCAATTGCTTGAAGAACTTAGAATTACCAAAGCAACTAATGCGAAACGAATAGCTGAACTTAGAAAAGAATTGGCAACTGTACGCAAAGTCATGGTGCATTATGTGAATCAAATTGACTCATTGGATGCCGCTAATAAAATTTTAAAAACAGAAAATGTAGAAGTGAATAAAAAATATAAGGAAGCTTCTCAAACAGTTGAGCAACTTTCAAAGGAGAAACAAAACCTGAACGAAGTTGTAACCCGAGCTTCTAAGCTTGATATGTCATCGTTTAGCATGACGCCTCTGAACAAAAGAAACAAAAAAGTAAGTTGGTTATCAGATATTGCCACTTTACAATTTAATTATACCATTGCAAAAAACATTACATCTGAACCGGGACAAAAAACTTTATATTTAAGAATTACCCGACCAGACGAAGAAGTATTATCTAAAACTTCTGATCAGGTTTTTCTGTTTGAAAATAAATATATTCAATATTCAGCCAAAAAAGATTTTGAATACACCGGTGAACAATTAGCCGGAGTTATATTTTGGAAAGTAGAAGAAATTCTACAAAATGGTAAATACCGGGCTGATTTTTTTGTTGATGGAAATTTGATAGGTAAATATACGTTTGAAATAAAGAAATAAGGACCCCCTACCCCCAAATGGGGGTTTAAGACCAGGTCTTTGAAACATGAAATAAGACATTAATTTAGAGAATAACTTCAATAGGTTTGGCCTTTAGGCCATTCTTTAAAAAGAAAATATCTAAAATGGGCTTTAGCCAAAAAAAAATTAGCAAAGAACAAAGACCGCCCTACCCCCAAATGGGGGTTTAAAACCAGGTCTTTGAAACACGAAACGCGAAACACGAAACACGAAACACGAAACACGAATCAAAAATGTCAACCAGTCAGAAATTTCATACAGCATCTGAAAAAATCGCTTTCGATACTAAACATCGAAATACGATAAAATTCAACATATCGAAATACGATGTGGCTGTAAGTAAGGGTATGGCTCGTTACAAAAATGTGGAGATTGCAAAAGAAAATGCAGCTGCAATTAAGGCTGATGTTATGAATAATTGGGATAATTATTTGTTGGAATTTGAAGAAAAAATTAGTGCACGTGGTGTTGAAGTACTTTGGGCAAAAGATGAGCATGAAGCTACAGAATATATTAAAAAGATATTGGTTGAAAATGATGCCAAATTGCTTGTTAAAAGCAAATCGATGACTACCGAAGAAATTGAGTTGAATCAAACGGCCGAAAGTATTGGCTGTGAGTCTGTTGAAACTGATTTAGGTGAATTTATAGTGCAAGTTGCCGGCGAAAAACCATATCATATTGTTACTCCGGCCATGCATAAATCGAAAGGTGACATTGCCAAACTTTTCAACGAAAAATTCAATACGCCTATTGACAGCACTCCCGAAGAAATGACCGAATATGTACGTCAGGTTTTGCGAAAAAAGTACACGCAAGCTGAAATTGGAGTTACCGGTGCAAATTTTTTGATTGCTGATATCGGTGGTGTTTCTGTAACCGAAAATGAAGGCAATGCTTTGATGTCCACTGCTTTTCCAAAAGTGCATATTGTAATTGCCGGAATAGAAAAAATTATTCCGAAGATGAGTCAACTGGGTTTATTTTACCCTTTGTTGGCAGCACATGGAACCGGACAGCAAATAACGGCATACAATACAATTTTCACCGGACCACGAAAAGAAAATGAAGTGGATGGCCCCGAAAAAATGTATGTAATTTTGCTGGACAACGGAAGAACCAATGTTTATGCCGATTCCGAAGCTTGTTCTGCTTTGACATGTATCAGATGTGGTGCGTGTTTAAACGCTTGCCCGGTTTACAAAACCATAGGCGGTTATACTTACGATACAACATATAGCGGCCCTATCGGCTCAATTTTAACGCCTTTTTTACGAGGATTTAAGGATTTTTCTCATTTAAGTTTTGCGTCTTCACTTTGTGGCAAATGTGTAGAAGTTTGTCCGGTAAAAATTCCAATTACCGATATTTTATTATCAAACCGACGGAAAGCTGTAGAACAAAATTTGAGACCAAAAATGGAGAAATTACTTATGAATGGATTTAAATTCATAAGTTCTGAACGCAAAGTTTTTGATTTTTTACCGGGACAAATGAAAACTTTTGGTACATTTCCACTCAATTTTATGGTTTGGGGGCCAAAAAGATCTATGCCTACGTTTGCTAAAAAATCATTTTCAGAACAATATATACAAAATAAAAACAACAAACATATTTAACTCAATCTAAAATGAAACAACTAACATTTATTTCTATCTGCTTGATATTATTCACTTTATCATTTACATCGTGTAAAGAAGACGATTATGCAGATTGGAAAATATTAAACGACAAATGGTACGAAACACATAAAAGCGATCCCGGTTTTAATCAAACTGAAAACGGTTTATGCTACAAAGTAAATTACCAGAGTTTATTCAACAAAAAACCAAATCTATCAAGCTATGTTACTGTTAAATATTCCGGAAAATTTATTGATGGAACTGTATTTGATAGCAATGATGCAATGCCTCCAACAAAACTATCAAATTTAATAACCGGTTGGGGCGAAGGTTTGAGATTAATGAATGTAGGAAGCAATTTTACTTTTTACATACCAAGTGCTTTAGGATATGGTGATGAAGTATCGGGAAAAATTCCACCTTATTCTGTTCTTATTTTCGAAGTTGAATTGCTTGATATAGAGTAATTTAATTACAAAAATGTTTAATTTCTAATGTCAAATTCTTTAAACAAAGATTTTACGATGAAAAAAAATGCGATATTACTATTTTTGTTTATTTCAGTTTCATTATTTGCAGCTGAATATACAATCGAAACTGTACCAAATCCTAAGGAATTAAACAATTCATATGTTAGTAATCCTGATAAGATTATAAGTGATAATACAGTATATCAATTAAATACAAAATTAAATTCGCTTGAAAGCCAAAACGGTTCTCAAGGAGTTATTGTAGTTTTAAATTCCATAGGATTACATGATATTGAATCTTTTGCAACTTCATTATTTGCAAAATGGGGAATTGGAAGTGCCAAAAACAACAATGGTTTCTTGCTTTTATTCGTCTTAGATCAGAAACTGATTAAGATAGAAACAGGATATGGTGTAGAAGGCGTACTTCCTGATGCTATTTGCAAAAGGATACAGATGGAAAAAATGATTCCTGAATTCAAAAAAGGGGATTATGATGCAGGTTTTATTGCAGGAGTTGATAAAATTGTATCTTTGGTAAACAAAGAACCTTTCGATGAGAAAATTGTTATTCCTTGGGATGAGATTATACCAATTGCAGGCATTGTTTACATAGTTTTGATGGTTTTAGCTCTTCTTTGGATTAATAATATTATTCTTAAAGTTAAAAAGGACACCAGATATACTACCAATATTGCTAAATTTAAAGCAATTAAAGCAGAAAAAACCGGTGTAATTATTTTGATTTCGGCCATTATTCCTGTTTTAGCTTTTGTTGGGGTTTTACTGTTTAAATTTCCATTTTATTTGCTGGTTTTGGTAATTCCTATTCCATTTACTACAATTCCGGCTAATATCTTTGCTAAAATAGCCATGTTGCGCATTAGACGTGAACCAATAAAATGTAATGCATGCGATGGCACTATGCACATTTTGTCCGAAAAGCAGGAAGATACTTATTTAAAATTGTCGCAGCAATTTGAGGAACAGTTACATGCTGTTGATTACGATGTATTTGTATGCGATAGTTGTAAAAACGAGGCAATTTTCACTTTGGACAAACCAAGTATTTATAGTGACTGTCCGAAATGTGGAACTAAAGCATTTATTTTGAAAGAAAAACGCACTTTAATTGCACCAACTCATCTAACCGGTGGAACTGAAAGGACGACATATCATTGTAAATTCTGCGGCCACGAAGAACATCACAATGACAATATACCACGTTTACAAAATAGTGGTTCGGCGTTTGTTGGAGGTGCTGTTGCCGGCAGTTTATTTAGTGGTCGTGGCGGATTTAGCGGTGGAGGCGGTGGCTTCAGCGGCGGTGGTTTTGGCGGTGGCATGTCAGGTGGTGGAGGAAGTACAAGTGGATGGTAAGATAGAGCAAAGAGAAGACCCCCAACCCCCAAATGGGGGCTTTAGGTAAAAGAATAAAGAAAAAAGAGCAAAGAACAAAGACAATAGAATAATCTCAATTATTTAATTTAAAAATAAATCAATTTAAAAATCAATTTTTATGGGCAAAAACAATATTACATTAATCGTAGTTGTAGCAGTTTTGGCTATTACTGTATTTTGGGGAATTTCAGCGTATAATGGTTTAGTAGGCAAACAAGAAAGTGTTGACGGACAATGGGCTAATGTTGAAAACCAATATCAACGTCGTGCCGATTTGATTCCAAATTTAGTTGCAACTGTTAAGGGATATGCATCTCACGAGAGCGAAACGCTGGAAGGAGTTATTGCTGCACGTGCAAAAGCGACTCAAATAACTGTTGATCCACAGAATCTTACACCTGAAAAACTGCAGGAATATCAGGCAGCTCAAGGTCAATTATCTTCTGCCTTGGGAAAACTTTTGATGATAACTGAAAACTATCCTGATTTAAAAGCAAATCAAAACTTTTTGGAACTTCAAGCTCAATTGGAAGGTACTGAAAATAGAATTACCACCGAACGTGGACGATTTAACGAGATGGCAAAAACCTATAATGCTTCTATTCGCAAATTTCCAACCAATATCGTTGCGGGCTTTGGTAGTTTCGACAAAAAACCTTATTTCGAAGCAGAAGCAGGAAGCGAAAAAGCTCCTGAAGTAAAATTCTAAAAATTAAATTCTATTGTCAATACTTCGGTTTCAAAAAATTCAGAAACCGAAGTGTTGCTGTATATTATAAACTTCTATTTTATGTCACATTCTGACTCCTATACACCTAGTAAAGAAAGATATACCAATTCGGTAGGCTATCAAAATTGTGGAAAAAGCGGCTTAAAACTCCCCCGTATTTCATTGGGATTGTGGCATAACTTTGGCGATGTGGATGACGCTGACGAGGCTTTGAAAATGATTCAATTTGCTTTCGACAATGGTATAACGCATTTTGATTTAGCCAATAACTATGGAACTCCATTTGGAAGCGCCGAGAAAAATTTTGGTAAAATCCTAAAAAAACACTTCTCTGATTATCGTGATGAAATGATTATCAGCACCAAAGCCGGTCACGAAATGTGGCCAGGACCTTATGGTGATGGAGGTTCACGCAAGTATTTAATGTCCAGTATTGATCAAAGTTTAAACCGCATGAAACTGGATTATGTGGATATTTTCTATTCACATCGTTACGACCCCGAAACTCCAATTGCTGAAACCATGGGCGCATTGTCGGACATAGTGAAACAAGGAAAAGCTTTATATGTGGGAATTTCGAAATATCCCGAAGACAAAGCCCGGGAAGCATATCAAATTTTGAAAGAGAATGGCACGCCTTGCCTCATTTATCAAGGACGCTACAGTATTTTCACACGTGAAATTGAACAGGAAGTATTGCCACTTGCCGAAGAAAATGGTGTTGGATTTATTGGTTTTTCGCCGCTAGCACAAGGTATGCTGAGCGATAAGTACCTGAATGGCATACCCGAAAATTCTCGTGCTGCACACAGTTATGGATTTTTACAAAAAAGTCAGTTAACAGCCGATAAAATTGAAAAAATCAGCAAACTAAATGATATTGCAGCTCAAAGAGGACAAACTTTGGCACAAATGGCTTTGGCTTGGTGTTTTCACAAAACACAAATTGACTCGGTTATTGTAGGTACAAGTTCGGTAAAACAGTTGCAAGACAATATTGATTCACTAAAGAATATCACGTTTACCGAGGATGAACTTTGGAGAATTGGGGAGTTAGGTTGAAAAAATATCTGCCCCCTAACCCCCTAAAGGGGGAATACTGTGGGAAGTTATGATGTATCAATTTGATGGAAGCTGAGTAGAAATATGTATTTTTAGTATTTTGAATTTAACACACTCAACAAATTAATCCTGTGTTAATTTTTAGATTAGTTTATTTTGAAGAACATCGCTTTAATTATACTCTCTATTTTCTTAGCAACTTGTGCTTCAAGTTGCAACGATAACTATGTGTCTTCTATACCCAATTACCCTGTGAATTTACAATTAAATTTAACCAGTACCTATTCAACTTTTAAAAATTCTGTCAATCAGTATTTGTTGTTTGAGAAAAGGATAAATGCCTACGATGCAATAGGTTATGGTGGAATTTTAGTTTGTTCAGGTATAGGCTTGGATGATAGTGGAAATAGCCAATACTATGCTTTCGACATGGCTTGCCCTTATGAAGTTGATAAAAACATAAAAGTTTATCCCGATAAAGATGGACTTGGTACAGTAGTTTGCAAAAAATGCGGATCGGTTTATAATGTGGGTTATGGTTTTGGCAATCCCATTTCAGGCCCAGCCAAAGAAATTCTAAAAAGGTATAAAACTTCATTAAGCGGGGATAATTTATTTATTTATCAATAAAAAAAACGGATATACTCAGCCCCCCTGCCCCCTTAAGCGGGAGATATAGAGCGTTATTTTATAAATAGTGACAAATATAATACTATAAATAGAAGTTAAATGATTGATTTTAATTTTTAATCACGATCCCAATTTCCCCTGTATATTCCCCCTTTAGGGGGTTAGGGGGCTGAATAGTTATATTTAATTTTTACGGTTAATTACATGAGGAACTCAATATTCATTTTAATTATTTTTGCAATAATGTTATCGTGTAACACTTCCCAAAGACTCACAAATAAAGAGAAAGAAATAATTTTACTTGCATCAGATGAAACACCATTTGATGTGTTGAAAATAACCACATTATCTGATTCTTTGACATTGCGAAAAAAATGCACCAATATCGATTTTAACAAAGACACAGCCATAATAACTCATTTAATTAAAAGAATGAAATCAACCTTGGATGTAGAATCGGGTGTTGGTTTGGCGGCTCCTCAAATAGGAATTTCGCGCAATCTTTTTTTGATAATGCGGATTGATAAACCTGAGAAAAATGTGGAAGTGGTCATAAATCCGGAAATTGTTTCAAAACCCGAACAAACTGTTTGTTTTGAGCGTGATGGTTGTTTGTCAATTCCTAATGTTATCGGAAATTCAGTTCGTTATCCGTGGATAGAAGTCGCTTATTTCAATGAAAAAGGGGAAAAAATAACCGAGAAATTAAGCGGACATTCAAGACAAACTGATTTTACAGGCATCATTTTCCAACATGAATACGATCATCTGCAAGGTGTTATGTTTACCGATAAGCTTTGCAAGTAGAAAAATAAAACTGCCCCCTAACCCCCTAAAGGGGGAATTCAGAGGGAGAATAGTAAGAGTATGTAAGCGAAATAAAATACAACATAAATATTCATATATTGAATATTCATTCATATTACAATTTCAATAGCTTTTATGGTATTTTTGTAACGCAATTTACTCTCTAAATTAATTAACTTAAAAGTATGTTCGAATTAAACTCCCAGGATCGAAGTATCCAGATATCTATCGATATTTAGATACTTAAGGAGAAGATAATAAATTACAAATAAAACATCACTATCTGTCTTATTCCCCCTTTAGGGGGTTAGGGGGCAGATTTAAAATTACATTCATATGAAAAAATTAAATCTAATTATCTTGTTAATTTTAGCTTTGTCCATAAGCACTGATGCTCAGGCAGCTTGTATTTTCAAAAAAAAGAAAAAGAAAGTAGAGACTAAAGAAGTAGTAGCTGCCCCAAAACCCGAAAAAACAGAGAAACCCGCCACCAAAGGGCCAAAACCTTACAAGGATGTAATTACCAAAAAAGCCAGTTCGAGCAAGGGATTTTTTACTGTTCATAAAGTTGAAAGTAACTATTTTTTCGAAATACCCGACTCCATGTTAGGGCGTGATATGTTGGTAGTAAATCGCATTTCAAAAGCCCCTGCCAGCGGTAAAAAAAGTTTTTTGGGTTATGCCGGAGATCAAATTGGTGAAAACGTAATACGCTTTGATAAAGGGCCAAACGACAAGATCTACATGAAAAGTATATCCTATTCAGAACGTTCGCAAGACACTTTAGGAATGTATTTTAATGTGTTGAATTCTAATATTCAGCCTATTTTGGCTTCGTTCGAAGTAAAAGCATATAACAAAGATTCTGTCACAAAAAAACAAAATTCAGTAATCGATATTACCGACTATGTTAATAGCGACAATGTTATTTTACATTTTGACGACCAAATTAAAAAAGCCATGTCGATAGGAAATTATTTTGCCGACAGAAGTTATACGGATACTATCAAAGCCTTTCCAATTAATATTGAAATTCGCACAGTAAAAACTTATGGTCAAAAATCACAAAATTCTTCAGATGTAGCCGGCGAACCTTTAACTTATGAATTGAACAGCTCCATTCTATTGTTGCCAAAAACGCCTATGAAAGCCCGATATTACGACCCCAGAGTAGGCTATTTTACAACAAGTTATACCGACTTTGATAAAAATCCACAAGGCGTTGAACGCGTTTCGATGGTAACGCGCTGGAGACTGGAACCTAAACCCGAAGATTTGGAAAAATATAATAAAGGTGAGTTAGTAGAACCTGCTAAACCCATAGTTTTTTATATTGACCCTTCAACACCCAAAAAATGGATACCTTATTTGAAACAAGGTGTGGATGACTGGCAAAAAGCATTTGAATATGCAGGATTTAAAAAAGCTATTTATGCATTGGAAGCTCCAAAAGATTCTACCTGGAGTCTCGAAGATGCGAGTCATTCGGCCATTGTGTACAAAGCTTCCAATGTTCCCAATGCAAGCGGACCTCATGTTCACGACCCGCGAAGTGGTGAAATAATTGAAACACATATTAATTGGTATCACAATGTTATGAAACTGCTACACGATTGGTATTTTGTACAAACTGCTGCAACAAATGTCAAAGCCCGAAATGTACAGTATGATGATGAATTGATGGGACAATTGATTCGTTTTGTATCTTCGCACGAGGTAGGCCATACGCTGGGTTTGCGTCACAATTTTGGTTCTTCAAATACGGTAGCTGTAGAGAAACTTCGCAACAAAGCTTGGGTTGAAGCCAATGGACACACACCTTCCATTATGGATTATGCGCGATTTAATTATATAGCTCAACCTGAGGACAATATATCTGAAGCCGGACTTTTTCCACGCATAGGTATTTACGACAATTGGTCGATAGACTGGGGTTATCGCTATTATTCAAATTTCAAAACGCCGGAAGATGAAGTTACTTATCTGAACAAATTGGTTATTAATAAATTAGCCGAAGACATAAGGTATAAATTCGGAACCGAAACAGATAGCAACGACCCGCGCAATCAGAGTGAAGATTTAGGTGATAATGCCATGAAAGCCAGTTATTATGGAATTAAAAACCTGCAAAAAATTTTACCTAATTTATTGCAATGGACCATAGAGCCCGAAAAAGATTATAGCAATACTGCGGCAATGTATAGCGAAATTAGTTCACAATTTAGCCGATATATGGGACATGTTGCTAAAAACATAGCCGGAATTTACACTACTCCAAGAAAAGTGGAAGAGAAAGGATTGGTTTATGAGCATGTGGCTACCGCAACGCAAAAAGAAGCCATGAGTTTTTTGAATAATCAGCTTTTCACTACTCCTAAATGGCTGTTTAATAAAGAGTTGGTTCAAAAAGCAGGAATCGACCCAATTGCCAATATTGGGAATATTCAAAAAAATATTTTAAACCGCCTGATTTCAAAAAACACCATTGATAAACTATTACAAAACGAAACATTGAATGGAAACAAAGCATATACCGCATTCAACATGTTATCCGATTTGAAAAGAAGTGTTTGGACGGAATTGAATAGCGAAAAACAAATCGATATTTATCGCCGTAATTTGCAAAAAAATTATGTAGATGCCTGTATTGCGGTATTGGACGTTTCATCGGCTGGAGGTATAGTTGTTAGCCCAAGTTTGGGTGTGCGAATAGTATCCAACAGTACCAGTGATGCCACAGCCATTGTAAGAGCACATTTAATCTATTTAAAGGCTGAGATTCGCAAAGCTTCTGCTTCGAAAAATGCCATTGGCAACGCACATTTATCGGAATTATACAACAAGATTGATAATGCTTTAAATCCGAAAAAGAATTAGATATATTGCTAATCTGATTTGGACAAGTTGGTTGTAGAATAAGAATGTTCTTTTGAACTATTTTGAACGCAAAGATGCTTAGACACTAAGTCGCTACGAATAATTTATTTTTTAAATGAAACATAGCGACTTAGCTACTTTGCCACTTTGCGTTAAAGAATTTTTCTTATAAAAATTGAATACTTCATCTTATTTATGATAATTTTTAAAATTTAGAGCACAAAATTAACGCTTGTTTTAAGCAGATAACCGAGTAAATAACTGAACTTTCGCATGTTGCTAATTACTTGATTTCCTGACTGTTTCAAAACTTTTCAAATTGATTATCAGATGATTACACAAACATGACTTTTGTGTATTTATTATATTTTGACCTCTCCCCTAACCCCTCTCGCAAGGAGAGGGGAAAATTTCAGTGCTAGTATAACGGTCAACGCGTCTATTTAAGTGTTTGATATTCTGTTATTTGCATATGCGAAAGTTGAGTTAAATAAATAAAAACAGGCGCCCTCACGCAATGCAGGAAGGTTAAAAACTAATTTAGCTCTCACTTACATTTTTTCATTACATAATGGCTTTTGCAACTGATAGTTTTTTTATAATAATAATTTTATTATATTTGTACTATTAATTATCAAGCTATTGCCATGAAAAAATTAATACCCGCCTTTATTCTTATTGCACTAAGTATAGCTGCTTGTACCAACAACAATGCCGTACTTGAAAGAGCAGATAAGATGATGGAATCTAAGCCCGATTCGGCACTTTACTTACTCGAAAAAATAAAATCTCATAGTTTTTTTAAATCTTCTGACAAAGCACTATTTGCCCTTTTATATAGCCAGGCATTGGATAAAAATGGGATTATTATTGAATCCGACTCATTAATATCTATTGCCACAAATTATTACGATGAAAAAGAAGCTACACGCGCAGCTTTTTCGTGGTTATACCTGGCACGGTGCGCCAATAACCGGGGAGATGCCGCAGCACAAGCATCTGCATTACTGAAAGCACAAGATTTTGCTGATAAAACTGAAAACCTAAAATTAAATTCTCTAATATATGTTGATAAAGCGAGTATGTATAAAAATCAACAAAACTTTGACAGTTCTATAATTTATTATAAAAAAGCACTGAAAATATTCCAAAAATCAAAAGATAAATCAAATTGTATTTTAGATCTTTTCTATATAGGATATAACTTTCAATTAAAGGAAAACTTTGATAGTACCATATATTATTATTTAAATGCAGAAAAATTAGCTAGAAATACGACAGATAAATTAACCCTTTCTACCATATATAGATGCTTGGGGTCAGTATATCTTTTAAAGCATGAATATACGAAATCGATTAATTATTTAACTAAAGCACCTAATACTAATATAGCTGTATACGATAATAATAAATGGTATATTTTAGGTAGAGTTTATGTTAAAATGGGTATATCTGATTCTGCTCGTTTTTATTTAAATAAAATAACAGGACTCGTTGAAATTGATGCGGACTATTACCAACAATGGCAGAAAATATACGAACTTGAAGGGAATACAAAAAAGGCATTATACTTTGCCAACAAGATTAATGTAGCAAACGATTCATTATATAAACGCAAACTTGATATTAGTTTTGCAGGATTGGAAAAAAAATACAAATTTCAGTCGCTTCAAATAAATAATCAGAAATTAATTATTAAAAACAAACAAAATGGGATTATAATTTTTATTGTACTCTTTATTTTAAGCTTGCTGGTTATCATTGTTTTATTTTGGCGAAACAGAGTTAAAAATCATCAATTAAAAATGCAACAACAATTACTTACAAAAGAAATAGAAAATGTAAATCTACTGGAACTGCAAGTAAATATGCAAAATATTTTGCTTTCAAACGTTGAGCAATATAAAAAACAATCGATAAAACGACCCGATAAACCGGATAGTACCAAACCAGGTATCAGCCCCATACTAAATTCAACATTCCACGATGAGTTAATTGCCACTATGGATATACAATATAATAATATATCCAAACGACTCAAAGAAAAATTCCCCGATTTAACCGAAAGGGATATTTTTATCAATATTTTGCTATTAGCCGGTTTCGACACAGGCATGATAGCAGGCATACTTGATATAAAATATGACTCCATAAAAACCCACCGAACCCGCCTCCGTAAAAAATTGGAATTAGATAATTCGGAGAAATTAATTGATTTCTTACGCCAGTTTTGATACCAAAAACCTGCCATTTTTATGCCGTTTTGACATGTAACCCTGACATGTTTTTTGATGTCAAGTAATATGTTGATATTTAAGTCAATACAATCACGCTAACTCATCAATGTACCCCAAATAAATCCTGAACATTTTTTGTTTTCAGGATTTTTTTTGTATTTATTTGTAGGATAAATTTTAAAAATCTACACAGATAAAAAAAACTATTATCCTTGCTCATTGTGGTATTAACTAATTAGCCGCTGATCCCCTAAAGGGGGAAATAAAATTGTTCGTATTAGCATACTGTGAAAAAACTTTATTTTGCTTTTTTATTAATCCTTTTTGGAGTAAACTATAATTAAATGTAATATTTTATCCCAAAACCTAAGTTTATTTATGTAATTAAGGTGAGTTCGAAATAAAAAAATGACCTCAATATCAAAAATAAGGGAAAGATAATGTGTGTTACAATGGGTTACTAAGGGTTTAATGACAAGTTTTTGTGTTAAAAATACGTTCGTTTGCAAAAAAAATTATAAACATAAAATAGATAAAACCCTTATTTTTCTATTGAAACCCTTAGTAGGAGAATATTTATAGAAAGAAATCCCTTATTCGCTTATTTAAAAGTCAAACAATTGTAAAAAAATTATCTCGAACTCGCATTTATTATTTCAATCAATTATTTTATATTAACAATTTAATCATCAAAAAAAGTATGGAAAACAAAATTGAAGTAACTCTTACCGAAGAGTCGAAAAATCAAATTTTACAAGCAATTACAGCTGTAAAAATCCTTATGCCTTATTTGATAAAAATAAGCGAAAGTGAACGTAAAACAATACAACAAATGGACGATGGACGCAAACCATTTACCGAAAAAGCACGGGACTATGCCACCCGCAGTGAGGCCATTAATCCCGGAAATGCATTATTAGTAGCTGCCGAACACGACTTAGGTCTTTATTCAGGTTTGTCGATAATAGAGAACGAATTAACACAATTGCTCGAAATGGTACGCGATACCAAACAACTGGCAGGAGCCGAAGCTTATGAAGTTTCCCGATTTGTATATATGAAAGCAAAAATGGCTCTCAAAATGAAAGAACCGGGCATGCAAGCCATAGTGGACGAACTGGGTAAACTGTATAAAATGACTTCAAGTTCAAAATCAGAAGTGATAGCTAAATAGCAAGCCAAATTTGAATTCATTCTGTCCTGACAAATCAGCATACATCCTGCCGAATCTACAGGAATGTTGCTGATTCAGGGCAAAAGTATGCGTGATCGCACCAAATCATTGCGTTCACGCAGCAAATCGGTGCGATAATGCAATAAAATGGTGCGATAACGCAGTAAAACATTGCATGAACGCAGTAAAACGGTACGTCATCGCAGTAAATCAGTGCGACATCGCAATAAAACAGTGCGTTAACGCAACAAAACAGTACGTAATCACAGTGATTTACTATAATTGACAACTGTCAATTTTCATCTATCAACTGTCAACTATTTTTGTCGAACTTCCGGGATGTAAAATACGAAATAACGGGGTCGTATTTTAGGTCTTTGGGGTTCGGTTCAAAAAAGGATTACAATATTAGCCATCTATAGCTTTTTAGAAGAAATATTTAAGAAAATACAATCTTTTAGTAACAGTATATCAAAATTTAATCTATATTTGCAATGTGAAAATTAAAATGGAAGGAAATTTTTGAATTGTATAGTAGAAGCTGTGATTTAAAAATCCGTTTTACCTTCAAAATTTCATCAAAAATGAAAAGACTAAATATTCTATTGGCAGTTTCCTTGTTATTTATCTTCTTTTTTTCAGCTTGTTATGGAAAGAGATGTGATTGTTTTGTAGATAATTTACCCAGTGCGACAATGGAAACTTATTTCTCCAATTACAAATATGGAAGCCAATCGTGGGTATATGTTAATCAGGATGGAACAAAAAAAGACAGTGTTTATATTACTTGGGATTTACTTAACAACGGAAGAGGTGCAATAATAGACGATGAAATAAAATGTGAGATTAATTATTCTTGGAGTACCCTTATTCGAAGTAAATATCTTTCGAAAGATACAGTTAGATGTAGATACGCAAATAATGATTTTACATTTTATACCTATAAAGATTATTATTTTGAATATACAATTAGACATAAAGCAGGCTTGGATTCATTGATTATCTATACAAGAATTCAAAGTTATAATGCTAAAAAAGAAACCATTACACTCCCATCGGGGGTAATATATAATGGAGTAATCAATGTTGATAAAAGATTTTGGTTTGCTCCCTATGTGGGATTAATTAAGTATGTTTCATATAATGAATATAATAAACCAGATACATTTTACCTTCAAAATTTTTATACGAAATGAAAAAAAAAAACACACTGTCTTTTCGGATATATTAATTAGTTTCGCAAAGTTTGGTATCATTGGGTGGTAATTCTTTCTAATCCCATAAACAAATGCAAGTTATTGAAGAATAGATTGAAATCTAGAAAGTTATCGTGAAAGAAAACAGAAGTTAGTATCAAAAAAAAAATCACAACAACCAACAAATTTATTTGTACATTAAATGAGGTAATTATATGTAGCAAATGAGTAAGATAGCTATTTCAATAAAATTGTTAGTTTTTATCTTTTGCCAAATTTAAAAATATGAGGAAATATATTATCCTTTTTGCAATATTGATATGTAATTTAAATATTGCCAAAAGCCAAGACACTCTAAGAGTAAAATACAGAATTACAACCATACCTTTTCAATATCTTTTTAATGATTATTCCTTTACTTTCGAAAAGCTTTATAGAAATCGAATTACACTTGGCTTAACATTGGGTTACAGGCCAAGCACGCAAAAAGGAGGAAAACTTGGATTCAGAATAACTGGTATGTTTTCAGATTATACCTATCAGAATTATTGGAATCAATTGTATAATGCTACAACAGTAGGTATAAACTCAAAGTACTATTTGTCAAGATTTAATGCTCAATATATTGAAGGATATTTATTTTACCGACTTTGGTGGTTTGATAAAAAGAATTTTACTTATCAAGGCCAAGATGATGATATTTACTGGAGTGGTATAAGAACCGAAAAACAACAAATATATGGTATGAAGTTATTAATGGGACAGACATTACAATTAAAATCACAACAGAAAATACGACGAATTATCGAATTATATTATGGTGTTGGGTTTAGATATAAAACTTGTAAATTCGAAACTGAAAATGGTACGTTTTATAATTCGCAATTTTTACCTTATAAACTGGAAATCCTAAAATTTTGGACACCAACTTTTCATTTAGGTTTAAAAGTGGGGCTAGGATGGAGAAAACTATAATAATAAAAAATGTTATACCCGAATTATCTTACAAAAGAATGATAGTTATATCCCGGAGGACAGGCGGAATGAGTAAGATGGGATATTGACGGTTCAATTTGGCGATAACTAACAATTAAATTATAAAAAACATGAAAAAAACAATTTTTATTTTTACTGTTTTCATTCTTATTATGCTTTACGGTAAAGTTTATGCACAGAATTGGAATGATTACTTCTTGCTTCGTACTGGATATATTATTCCTGATCCACAAAATTTAAATGGTAAAATGGCATTACAAGTTGAATATGGTAAAACCTATAAGTGGTTAAATGTAGGCATAAGTCTTGATTATAAAAATTCATTTTTTGATAAATATGAGTATGGAGGTATCGTAGTCTATAACGACATACCTTTAGCCCGTTTGTTAGTTGGTGACAGCATTAACGAAACAAGTACAGGATTATCATTACATGCAAGTATTGATTGTATTCGAATATTCTTAAAAAACTCAAAACACTCTTTAAGGATTGGAGCTAAAATTGGTAAGGTTCATAGTTTGGTAATAAAGCAAGAACAAACAACTAATAATCAGGCATTAAGATATATATCAAATTATAGCACATATTCTGCTTTTGATATTACGTACGATTATGCATTAAACAAGAATACTCACTTAGGCTTGTTTTATGAGAGTACTGTTTTAAGACCATGTTATGGCTTAACTTTATGCAGAAAATTTAACAGTTATTGATGTCTGAACTAGGAATAAGCAACTATCCTTGCAGGCATATTCCCCTGTCCAACCGCATATGTAATTGATTAAATGTACAAATGGTAGGCGTTGCTTGTGGTCTTATAAAAATTTTAATTATGAAAAAAACTATTTTATTATTTGCCATTATTGCTTGTGCAATTACCATTTCGACTTCTGTTTCTGCGCAAAAAGCAGTGAAATCTGACTTAATTCCTGAATACAAATTGGGTGTTGGAACATTGCTTTATGGTAACAGTGGTTTTGCGTTTTCAAATGAATTCTCCATTCCGGTTATCAAAGGCTTTGAATTAGGAACTTACTTTATCTTTGGTTCGACAATGCCTACCGGACGAACTGTAGGTTATTATTTTGACGATGTAAATTCAACAACAACCACAGTTATGGCAAATTCTGACCTTGAAATATATAATGAACGTTCCATGTATTCAATTAACCTTATGGGTTACTTACGACCATTAGACTTTTTTAAATCAACGGCACTTAAAAATCATAGTATCAAAATCGGTGGAGGATATGGATTTCATCATCAAACCATAACCGGAATTAAAATAACAAATGGAATTACAAAACTCGAAAGCCTGAAAGTTGACATTCAAAGTGAATTCACACCTTGTTTTTCGTTGCAATATGAATATTGTATAAAAAATAAATGGATTGTCGGAACTGAATACATTTTATTTAATCCGGATGGTTATGGTGCTCTGAATTTATTATTGGGTATTCGACTGTGACTTTGTGAAAGAATTTCTATTTTAAGAAGAATTTGAGAAAGAATGTTTCGTAAACCCTATACAGCCGCATATGTAATTGATTAAATGTACAAATGGTAGGAGTTGTAATATACCCCGAAAGCTTTCGGGGTTTTAATCCGATAAACAAATTTAAGATAAGAACGCATTACAAATGCTAAGAATACAAGAGTTGGGATTGCAAATCCCAACAACAGCGTCCCGAATTATCCTACAAAAGAATTAATTTATATCCGGGAAGACAGGGGAATGTGCGACAAATCCATTATCTTAGCGGTGCCATTCTGATAAAGGAAAGCAACAAGCCCGATAAGCTATATTACGCGTATTCCGATTTTCAGGGTTCGTTATTAGCGCTTACCGATAAAAATGGCGTAGTAGCCGAACGCTATGCTTATGACCCTTGGGGAGCAAGACGCAACCCCAATAACTGGACTGAAAAAGACAGCCGTACTTCGTGGTTAGTTAACCGAGGTTACACAGGGCATGAACATTTGGATGCCTTTGGAATAATTAACATGAACGGGCGCGTTTATGATCCACTAACGGCAATGTTCTATTCACCAGACCCAGCAATAGATGGTTATAATTGGTTATCATACAACCGGTACGGATACTGTATAGGCAATCCGTTTAAGTATACCGATCCGAGTGGTAATAACCCTTTTGTAATTGTTGGTTTAGCACTTCTAGGTGGTTATTTGGGTGGCGTTTCAACAAATCATGGTGAGTTGAATCCGTGGGAATGGGACTGGAAAAATCCTGGAACTTATTTTGGCATAGGTTTTGGCTTGTTTGCAGGTTATACCGGTGGATATTGGTTATTTAACCCGGGGGCTTTAAGTGTTGGTTTTGGACTTTCTGTTAATAGTCAATGGGGTAGTTTAGCAATCGGAGTTGGCGGTATTACATCAACTGGAGTTAGTTCTGATTTTAATTTTAACTGGACAACTTCGGCAGGTGGAGGTGGGCAGTTTAAATTCTTTGATAATAGCTCATCTAAAACACTTAGTTCAAATCATATTAGTGAAAATCTTAATCAAAAACACTTTGAAAATAATTATAATAATTATATAAACCAACAATTATCAAATTTTTCTAATATGGATACCTATTTCGATGGAGCATCATTAGGCTTTGAATTGAATCAAATGGCATTGTCACCTTATATATCTAAAATGGATGAGTTTACGCAATTCGGTAATTTCTATAAGAATTTAGGTGGCGCTTCAAAAGCATTTGGAGCATTAGGTACGGTTGCAGGTGGTGTTGGAATTTCTGTTGAATATTATTCGATGAAAAAAAATGATATGTCAACAACACGTTTTGGTTATCACGCAGCTAGTTTTGCAATATCAGTTGGTGTAGGTAGTTTATATGGTGGAATACCAGGTGCAGCAGCTGGTGGTCTCTTTTGGGGAGGAGAGGTAATGTACGATCATATAATTGTGCCAGGAAAAGATATGTACTGGCAACTAGAATATAGTTTACGTACATTCCATGAACGATTAAAGTATCCTTGGTAAATTTATTTGTAAAAGAAAGAATATGAATACTATTTTAAAAATAACAGCAATGAGGCAGTTTAAAGCCTTGTCTTATTTTCTTTTTTATCTTTTTGCTATTACGATTGCATATTTTTATACAATAAATCTCGATGAAGCATTTTATGTAATTTTTGGTCCATTATCATTTTTTTTAGTTTTTCCCACTTTATTTCTGCATTTCGAATACATTTATAGAAATAAAAAAGAAGAATATGAACTATGTGGGGATAAAATAATAAGGCGCAAAGAAAACAATGTGTCATTTTATAATAAGGAGGATATAAAAAAAGTTGAAATATATGTAAGTCCAAATTATTTTAGTAACGATTTGTATTTCACAGCTTATGCAAATTATCATTTTGCAAAAGTGTATTTAGTATCCGGTGAGATTTTGTATATCACAAGTTTACTTGCACCCGGGGGGATAGATAAAGCATTTAGTTTATACCTTAAAGAGATTCCTTATCGCAGAATAAAACGGTTATTTGCCACAACCTTGTATTAACTTTGTTGATTATCAATTATCTATCTTAGAATGCCCTGTACAGCCGCTTATGTAATTGATTAAATGTACAAATGGTGGGAGTTGCTCGTGGGTGGGATTTTCTTTTTTAATCCCACCCGTTGTACTATAAGGACCTACCTACCGTAGGCAGGTTTTTAATCCGATAAACAAATTTGTTATAAGAACGCATTACAATCCAGATAACTTTCGGGAAAGAATACAAGAGTTGGGATTGACTACGTCGATTTTTAATTATTGGCAAGCCAAGCGGCAGAGCCGAGCGGGAAATAATTAGCTACGCTGACCGTTGGTTCCCAACAACAACGCCCCGAAATATCCTACAAAAGAATGAATTTATATCCGGGAGGACAGGGGAAAAAGGCGTAAAACCAATCCATTTTATTTAGATTAGAGAGAAAATTGGCTTAAAAACCCTAAATAATATTTTAAAAAATGAATGAGAAATGAGAAAGATTGTAAATGTAAATATTTTAATATGTAAAATGAAACAATTTAATCTAAGTCGGGTTTTTATTACATTAATCGTTTTGATATTTAATATTAATGTTTTGTTTGGTCAAGAAATTCAGTTCACATGGAATATTTTACCCTCAATAGGTAAAATCGATGGAGTGATAATTGAAAAAAAAGGGACTCAAAGTTATTTGCGGATTAAAAATAACAAAAAATATAAATCATTTAGCAAGAAAATTCAAAAAAAAGATTTTGATAATTTGATTGTTTTCTTAGACAATTATGAATTTCCTAATAAAGTAGATAATTTGATTTGTGATACCATACGTATTTATTACGATACAAAATTTCTTCCAGATTCAAACTGGGTTTATGTAAATGAGGACTCACTTTTAATAAATCAATTACCTCTCACTAAACGAAATTATTATTATGAATTTGATAAAAATCTAAAAAAATGTTACAGTGAGTTTGTGAAAAGTAAAGTGTTTACGGGGGGCACTAATTTTAAAGGTGAATATACGAAATTAAATTTAACTAAGCATTACAATATTTATAGTGCAAAACTCGATGTAAATGATTACAAATTGAATTTGATTATCTTATATTTAGTTAGAAAATATTTAAGAAAAGCAGATTCTACTTTATTGGAAAAGTTAATAGTAAACAGTATTACACCCAAACTACAAGAGTCTATAAAGACGCAACCCCAATAACCCCTGTCCAGCCGCATATGTAATTGATTAAAAGTATAAATGGTAGGCGTTATACTATACCCCGAAAGCTTTCGGGGTTTTATTTCGATAAAGAAATTTGTTATAAAAAGGCATTACAATCCCGATAAATTCGGGAAAGAATACACAAGTTGGGATTGACTACGTCGATTTTCAATTATCTCCCGTTGGTCGCTGACCGTTGGTTCTTGGCAAGCCAAGCAGCAGAGCCGAGCAGGAAATAATTAGCTACGCTGACCTTTGGGTCCCAACAACAGCGTCCCGAATTATCCTACAAAAGAATGAATTTTTATCCGGGATGACAGGGTATGTTGAATGGTTTCAATTTGTATGAAAAACATTGTATTTTCCAAGTTTCTTACTTTAAGTTATTTACATAAAAACAAAAAAAAATAGCTAATAATACACTGATTATTAGCTATCTGATTTTAAATATAACTTTTTGATGGTATATTTACTGTTTCAAATAAAATCTTTAATTCACAAGCAGTTTAATGTCAAGAATAAATATGTCATCAATAGCCTTGTCGCCCAAATTATCAAAGAACGATTTAGAGCCATAACGGATATCAAATTTTGAACGATCTAACTTTATTTGCGCAGTATATTCTTTGTTCTTTTTCATTACATCAAACGAAATTTTTTCAGCTTTTCCTTTGATACTCATCATTCCCTCGAGAGTAGCTTTGCCATTTTTGAATTTTGAGGCTTTACTTAATACAAACGAAGCAGTTGGGTATTTCTCAACTCCAAAAAAATCATCGGAAATAAGATGATCAACTAATTTTTTATTGTAAACTTCATTTTTAAGATCGGCATTGCTAATCGTTTTCATATCTATCACTATGTTTCCCTTCACAATATTGCCGGCTTTAAGTTCAATACTTCCACCTTTAATTTTTATATCGCCATTGTGCGAGCCGCCAATTTTATTCCCTGTCCATTTTACAACAGACTCTTTTAGATTTATTTCGCTTTTTTGAGCGAAAACTGAAATAGCACTTATAATCAGAAAGATACCTACTAATTTAATCGTTTTCATAATTTTTTCTTTAAAAATTGTATTGTTAATTGTTCGTCTATTTTATGTACAGCCATTATTCAGGCTTTTTTTATTGTACTTTCTCAAAAAACAATTGCAATTCTTTATTGTTCGTTTGAAATTACAAGAATAAGGTTTCTTTAATGAATTATAAATGAATTAACTACCTGCACTGAATACACAATGCATCCACTTCTAAAAATGCCTTTATCAGCATACATATTGCGGAATTAATTAGATATTATTAAGACTCTGCTTCTTTCTACTAAAAAGAGTCCTTTCAATTAAAAAAAATATACAAACAGTGTAGGTATCAAAAAAGATACCTATCTTTGTATATCTTTAATAAATAAGAAGTTATGCCTGAAATTTTAGAATATTTGGATTCCGATTTTTCTTCTATTCAGACGAACATTTACCGATTTATGTACATGTAAGCCATGGTGGGGGAGAAGCAAAATTTGAAATTGCAACCGACGACATTATCTTAAAACAAAGTTTTGATATGAAAAGTAAAGACCTTAAAATAGCAGAAAATTTAATTATAGAACACCGTGATTTAATTATTGACCATTGGGTTAAATATTTTAACAAATAAAACAACATGGATACAACACTAAAAAACATTGTAAGGGTTTGGTTTTCAGATGACCAGATATCCATAGAAACTAAAAATGGAATAGTTAAAAGCCATCCTTTGCACTGGTTTCCCCGTTTAGAAAAAGCCACAGAGAAGCAACGTAACAATTTTGAGTTATCACATTTTGGTATTCATTGGCCTGAGCTTGACGAAGATTTGAGTTTTGAAGGGTTTTTTACATTCAATAAAGACGAAATAGAAGCCCGGAAATCTGAAATTCAAAAAGTATTTGCCAAATTTCCCGAATTAAATATCACTGAACTTGCAAAACGCGTTGGCATCAGTCCAACTTTGATGCGACAATATGCCTGCAACGTGAAACAACCCAGCCCCGAACGCACAAAGCAAATAATTGAGACATTACACCAAGTTGGACGTGAACTTATGGCTATATAAAAATTACAACAATGGCTAAAAATAACAAATAAAAATTATTCATATTCTTGAATTTTATACTAAAAAGAACTGTTAAGATTGTCACTTATCCTAATCTATTATAAAGAGACAAGTCATTCACCATTAACTTGTCTCTTTTTAAATTACATTTTTACTTCTTTAGCTTAAATACTCTATTTGTTAATGGAGTGTTTTTAACCATAAGTTTAACCAATGAATCATTTATAGTATATTTCCACTCGTGCTCTACAAAGTATTTATATGGTCTAATTCTATCTACTGTGTGAAATTGCTTTACAAAAACTCTACCATCAGAAGTCGTTTTATTGTCTATTTGGAGTATCTCGTTATCAATAAAATGTACATAAGTTGAATCAACTTTATTATAAATATAAATATTATAATTATCAAAAAGGTCATAGTCCCATGTTTCCATTGCTCCTGGAAATTCCTTTATAAGAAAATCTTTTTCATTTCCTTTTACCGAAACAATAATTGTATCATTAAAACTATCTGCATAAATTAAATATTCATTATTTGTCTCGTTATCAACATATATACTCATACTATAGGGGCGATCATAATGACATCCTGTAAAAGCAATTATCAAAATTACTATAATGGCTAAAAATAATAAATTAAATTTATTCATATTCTTGAATTTTTTCTGTAATTTGGGTTGATAACGAAGGATAGAGACCTATTAATAAGTTTCTATAATCTGCAAGGGTTTTAGCTGATAAGCATTTTTCAAGATTGGAATTGGAGCAACCAATTAAATTTAAATTGAAAAACATATCTATATATCTCTGTGGATAGTAAATATCATTATATCCATTGTAAGCTACACCATTTAAATAATAAGCATCATATCTTTTTTCATTATAAAATGCCCATCCTTCTACCAATGCTATTTGTTCCCAATTGTTATCTCCTTTTGAACCATAATTGTCTTTAAGTACTATTTCAGAACCTATAACGCTTGACCAATAATCGGAAGCATACCAATAACCTTTTTGCGATTCCACACATCGGTAGTTTGAAGCATGCGTTAACTCGTGCCATATAGACCTATATAAATAAGGCATCCCTGATATTGGATAACTCCCAGTTACCCATCCCGAAGAAATTACAATATCGGGAGCAGCTGCCATTAATGCTAATGAAGTTCTATACAACGGAGACATAGTAAAAGCCAAACCTGCAATAATTGCTGTTGAATAAAAATTGGTGTGATTCTGTAATAATGGTGCTCCTCTTAGACCTCCCCCATGTGCACTTAATGCAACTTTCAGATTTGAACTTGGTCGAGTTAAGCCCTCTCTATCACATATAGTCATATATTCGTAAATCATATTGTTAGCTAGGCAGGCATCCCAATAGTCATTATCAGATTTAATGGTTGTATTAAATCCGTTTTTTGATTGTTCACCTAAAGAATGTTTTTGTACCCAAAGATCTAAACCTATAAATTGTCTTTCTAAATCCCAACTGTTATTCCCATTTCTTCCTGAGAAATAAATATAATACTCAGGGTCACCATCAAAATATTTATCCGATAAATATTTACCATCCAAATCCGTATAAATACTAGTCCATTTAAACCAATTCCAAAAAAACACTTTAATACCTTTTAGAGGTACAATTAAGTAATTACCAGTATTTTGATCATATCGACTAACAACACCATACTTGTCGATTGCGTGAGTTGATTCAATAGTAAAAGTTCCACTTGGATAATACTCATAGTCATACCAGATTTTGCCTAAGAAAGTTTTTTTGATAGTTTTTTGCATTTTTTGCATACCAGTATTGGTGTTTAATGATTCAATGCTACCATATTTATTTCCAGTATTAAAAAAAGCTATTGCTTGAATTGTTTTCAATGCATCCTTCAAGTTAATATCATATTTATTTTTGGCTTTCATAGATCCGTCAGTAGACAATACCTCTTCTGTATAATATGGGCTATGTTCGTAAAGAAACAACTCAGATATCACTTCATATTTAATATCTTTTGGGGGTTGATAATCTTTTGCAACTCGGGTGTATAGCCAAGTATAATTTCCAGTTACAGTTGGATCGTGATAATAATCACCATTCTGTTCAATATTATAATCAAGTGGAAAATCAAATAATGTTAAAGTCTTATCATTCATTAATGTTCTATATTGCATATCGTTTTCTGGTAATAAACGTATATACAAATCTGTAGTTGATACAACAATTTCATTTATTAAATTTGGTGCTTTCATACAACCTTCTAATTGGTCTGTATGGGCCTTCAAACTATCCAATGCTGCTTGCATATTCTCTATGCTAAATGGATTATTAAGCCGCTTTCCAAGTATAATCGGCCGTGTAGGTCGATTGATATTGTCTACAACTGTTGCAATGTTTGAATTTTGTAAATTATTGTCGAGTTCATTTTTCTCACACGAAGTAAGTATAAATAGCACAAGGACAAAGATATAAATTATTTTTTTCATAAACATTTTATTTTTCGAATGATAGTAAAATTTTCTCATTTTTATTTCGCTAGCATTCAGGTTTATTTTTATTAGAATTTATTCAAGCAAAAGCTTGCCATGGTAAACTTGAGTTTCCTCAGTTTAATTTTGTTAATGTCATACAAACTTATATTCATACCGTTTTTATTTCATACTTTTGTGCCTCCTTTCTGTTTTATTTATCGGATAGATTGGGTTTTTCGGCAAGGCTTGGTAACACTTCAATAAAACCAAGTCTTGCTTTTATTATTAACTTTGCAAATATAGATATTTTATTTTGATTTATAAAATTTATTTTGCCCCCCCCATTTTAATATTAAAATCATTAATAATGTTATTTACATTAATATCAGTAGATTATAAATTTCAATTAACTCAAAATATGTTGTAGAACATAAAAATATAACATTTAAAACGTTTAACGGTTGCTTGTTTTGAAATATAAAATTCATGTCCGTTAATTTTTAAATCATCCTCTCCCTTAAAACCTTCAACTCTTTTTAGTGTTTTATTTCCTTAAATCCGCAATTAATCTGTAAATTCGTGATAATCATAGCATGACTAATTTAATTCTAAAACCGTAAATTTATGAATATTAATATGTCATACTATGATTTGCGGATATTCGTTATTTTTAAAGGTAAATGCTAGTGTTTTAGCATTGTAACATCTAATTCCACATATCTCAATAATTTTCACTACCTTTGCGCCCTGAAAAAAAAGATTGTATTACATGCAAAAAATTAGAAACATTGCTATCATTGCCCACGTAGACCACGGCAAAACCACATTAGTTGACAAAATGTTATTGGCAGGACACCTGTTTCGCGATAACGAGAACGCGGGTGAATTAATTATGGATAATAATGACCTCGAACGTGAAAGAGGAATTACTATTTTGGCTAAAAACGTATCCATTAATTACAATGGTTACAAAATAAATATCATTGATACTCCGGGTCACGCCGATTTTGGAGGCGAAGTGGAAAGAGTCTTGAACATGGCCGATGGGGTTTTATTGTTGGTTGATGCCTTCGAAGGGCCTATGCCACAAACCCGTTTCGTGTTACAAAAAGCATTACAAATTGGCTTAAAACCTATCGTTGTAGTGAATAAAGTGGATAAACCAAATTGCAGACCCGATGAGGTTCACGAAGCAGTTTTCGACTTGATGTACAACCTGGATGCCACCGAAAATCAATTGGATTTTCATACTATTTACGGTTCGGCCAAAAACAACTGGATGTCAGAAGATTGGAAAAACCCTTCTACCGACATTATACCTTTGCTGGATGCTATTATCGAACATATTCCGGAACCACAATGCCTGGAAGGCACACCACAAATGTTAATTACCTCTTTGGATTATTCATCTTATGTAGGTCGTATTGCAGTGGGACGTGTACACAGAGGTGTTTTACGCGAAGGTATGGACGTAAATTTGGTAAAACGTGATGGCAGAAATGTAAAATGCCGTATCAAAGAATTACATACTTTCACTGGTTTGGGACGTACACGCGATACGGAAGTAAAATCGGGCGATATTTGTGCTTTAGTGGGTATCGAAGGCTTTGAAATTGGCGATTCAATTTGCGATTTACAAAATCCGGAGCCATTAACTCCTATTGCCATTGACGAACCAACTATGAGTATGGTATTCACTATCAATAACTCACCGTTTTTTGGTAAAGATGGAAAATATGTAACTTCACGACATATACACGACAGATTAATTAAAGAATTGGATAAGAATTTGGCTTTAAGAGTTGAAAAAAATCTGGATTCTGATATTTGGCATGTATACGGACGTGGAGTACTACACTTATCGGTTCTGATTGAAACCATGCGCCGCGAAGGTTATGAACTGCAAGTTGGTCAACCTCAGGTAATTTTCAAGGAAATTGACAGCAAACGCTGTGAGCCTATTGAACAATTATCCATCAACTTACCCGAAGAGTGTTCAGGTAAAATTATTGAAATGGTAGCCATTCGCAAAGGCGAAATGCTTAGCATGGATGTTTTGAACGATCGCATTCAATTGGAATTTCAGATTCCTTCGAGAGGCATTATAGGATTAAGAAACAGCGTATTAACAGCATCGGCCGGCGAAGCAATCATGTCGCACCGCTTTTTGGAATATCAACCTTACAAAGGAAATATTGAAAAACGTAACAATGGTTCGATAATTGCCATGGAAGGTGGAACTGCATTTGCCTATTCGTTGGATAAATTACAAGATAGAGGTCGCTTTTTCGTGTTTCCTCAAGATGAAATATATGCCGGTCAGGTTGTGGGCGAAAGCGCCAAAGAAGGTGATATGGTAGTGAATGTTACCAAGCCAAAAAAACTGACTAACATGCGTGCTTCGGGTGCCGATGACAAAGCAAAATTGATTCCACCTATTGTTTTTAGTTTGGAAGAAGCTTTGGAATATATCAAAGAAGATGAATACGTAGAAATAACTCCTGCTAACATCCGATTGCGCAAAATCTATCTGGATGAAAATGACAGAAAACGTTTTTCAAAGAAAACTTCATAATCTTGTAAACATAAGTTTTAAATGATTCTTTTAATCAAATCACTTAAAATTAAAATAACAAATAAAATAATTTTCTGACTCATGAAGAGGCATATTATTTTCATATTGTTTATATTAGCTATGTGCTTACCTAACATTTATGCCCAGTTGGGTATAAAAGCCGGTGTAAATTTAGCTAACGAAATAAAGTCGTTTAAAAAAGCAGACATAGTTGAAGGTTTCAGCAAGGAAAATTTGACCGGATATCAAATAGGTCTTATTTATGAAATGTTCAGAAAAAAATCTGCTTTAGGAGGTGATATTGGTACATTTATTTCACAAAAAGGTTATACCATAATTGATAATATTAGCCTGGAAAACAGCTACAAAGAATATAATTATTTTGAAATTCCCCTGAATATAAGATATCGTTTATCCACAAAAATTATTGGAGTATATGCCACTTGTGGTTTATATGCAGGATATATTTTAAGTGGAAAATCGGGAAATTTGACAGACAGTATAGTGCAAAATATCAGCTTTGCCAATAAGGAGGAGCGTTTTGATTATGGTTATAATTTGGGAGTAGGAATAGAGTTTTTCAAAAAAATACAATTGGGACTTTCATGGAGTCAAGGTTTAAAAAACACCATTACCTCATTACGAAACGATGAATCATTGGCTCTACAAAACGATATACGGGTATTTAATGTAAACCTGGTTTATTTGTTCAGCAAGAAATAATTGAAGTTGAAATCATAATTTGAAGCAATAATTTAAGGTTTTAAACCCTAAAAATTATTGAAAAAGCATTTGACACTTAAACCATTATGTTTTTTCAATAAAACATAATGGTTTAATTTTTTTTTTGTACCTTTGCAGCCCTGAAATTTTTACAGGTTTATTTAAATTAAACTTGAATGTAATTATATTAATACCTTGTTAGTCATATTAATATAATTGTTTTTTAAATGAAATTTAATCTAACCATTGTTGAATCAGAATTATAAATTGGAAATTATATATAAATCATGAACATCGTCAGAAAAGACATCGATCAAAACAATGCGATTGTAACATTGCGTATTGAAAAAGCAGATTACGCTGAGAAAGTAGAAAAAAACTTGCGCGATTACCGCAAAAAAGCAAACATTCCCGGATTTCGCAAAGGAATGGTTCCTGTAAGTTTGATAAATAAAATGTACGGAAAAGCTGTAATGGCCGAAGAAATTAATAAAATAGTTTCAGAAGAATTATACAACTTTGTACGTGAAAATAAGGTTAATATGTTAGGCGAACCATTACCTAACCTTACTGAACAAAAAGAAATTGACTTCAACACTCAAGAAGACTTCGAATTTGTTTTTGACTTAGGACTTGCACCTGAATTTGAAGTAGAACTTTCGAAAAAAGACAAAGTAGTTAGTTATAGCATAGCTGTTAGTGAAGAAATGATTGACAATCAGGTAAAATCATACACAGCTCGCTACGGTAAATATATTCAGGAAGATATAGTTGAAGAAAAAGATATGCTGAAAGGCGAAATTCTTGAGATGGAGAATGGTAAAGTAAACGAATCGGGCATAAAATTGATCGATGCGGTACTTACGCCGGCTTATATGAAAGATGATGCCCAAAAAGCCTTGTTTCTAGGAGCTGCTAAAGGTACAATTATTACATTTAATCCACAGAAAGCTTATGAAAACGAAACAGAGATAAGTTCATTGTTGAAAATTTCGAAAGACGAAGCAAAATTAATTAATTCTGATTTTCAGTTTAAAATTGAAGGAATAACACGTTACCACGAATCTGAAATTGACCAGGAGTTTTTTGATAAAATATATGGTGAAGGAGTAGTAACTTCAGAAGCTGAATTCCGCACTAAAATTAAAGAAAACATACAAGAGTCGTTATCAGGCGACAGTGATTACAAATTTGGAGTTGATGCGCGTGAAATGATTTTGGCTAAATTCAGCGATTTGACTTTCCCTGACGCATTTCTTAAACGTTGGGTGTTGGCATCGAACGAAAACTTAACTGCCGAAACTTTAGAAGCTGATTATCCAAAAATGATTGCTGACCTTAAATGGCAATTAATCAAAGATAAACTCATTAAAAGCTCTGATTTAAAAATTGAAGCTATTGATATTGAAGAGTATTCAAAGAAAATTACAAAAGCTCAATTTGCACAATACGGCATGGTTGGCATGGATGACGAAATGATTTCGAACTATGCCAAAGATATGCTTAAAAAAGAAGAAACTTACAAAGGTATTGTAGAAAAGGTAGTCGAAAATAAAGTCTTTGACGCTGTGAAATCAACAGTAAAACTCAATATCAAAGAAGTTTCGATTGAAGAATTTAACAAAATGTTTGAAGCATAATATTTGCTTGTAAAACCATTTTGCTGAAATAAAACTCCGATTTGTCGGAAAAAGGCTTTTGACTATCAAAAATTAAACAAAACAGATGTATCTTTGTTTATTATTGAGAAATAGTTAAAAGCCTTTTTTCGATTTAAATAAAAAAGCAAACTCTCAAATTTTCAAATCTTCAAATTTACAAACATCAAACTTTTTAAACTTTAAAAATATGAACAACGATTTTCGTAAATATGCAACCAAGCACCTAGGAATGAATGGTTTGGCATTAGATAAATACACAGATATTACCAGTAATTACATTTCTCCTTCAATTTTGGAAGAGCGTCAACTGAATGTAACTCAAATGGATGTTTTTTCGCGTTTGATGATGGATCGAATTATTTTCCTTGGTACACAAGTGGATGATTATACGGCCAATGTTATTCAGGCTCAGTTACTTTATCTCGATTCTTCCGATCCCGGAAAGGATATTTCAATCTATTTAAACAGCCCCGGAGGTTCAGTTTATGCAGGTTTAGGCATATATGATACTATGCAATTTATAGGTTCGGATGTAGCAACAATTTGTACCGGAATGGCAGCTTCGATGGGTGCTGTACTTTTAGTTGCCGGAGCTAATGGTAAACGCTCCGCACTTAAACATTCACGTGTAATGATACATCAACCCATGGGTGGAGCTCAGGGCCAAGCATCTGATATTGAGATTACTGCACGCGAAATACAAAAATTAAAAAAGGAATTATACACTATTATTGCCAATCATTCAGGAAACGAATTTGAAAGAATTGAAAAAGATTCGGATCGTGATTATTGGATGACTTCGCAAGAAGCATTGGATTATGGTATGATTGATAAGATATTGATCAACGAAAAGAAAAAATAATGGCAAAAAATTCAAAACATTGCAGTTTTTGTGGTCGCCCCGAAGCACAAGTTGGCTTTTTTATTATGGGACAAGAAGGAGCTCAAATTTGCAATGAATGCGCTGAACAAGCGGCTGAAATTGTGAAGGAAAACTCCATTAGCAAATCGAAACTACCAAAACTACAAAAAGAGCAAGTACCAAAACCCATCGAAATCAAAGAATTTCTGGATGAATATGTGATTGGGCAGGAAGAAGCAAAGAAATACTTGTCGGTGGCCGTATACAATCATTACAAAAGATTGATGCAGGAAAAAACCAATGATGACGTGGAAATTGAGAAATCAAACATCATTATGGTTGGTTATACCGGAACAGGTAAAACATTGCTTGCCAGAACTATAGCAAAAAAGCTTCATGTCCCTTTTACTATAGTTGATGCTACAGTTTTGACAGAAGCCGGTTATGTTGGTGAGGATATTGAAAGTATACTTACCCGTTTATTGCAAGTAGCCGATTACGATGTAAAAGCAGCCGAACGAGGCATTGTTTTTATTGACGAAATTGACAAGATTGCCCGCAAAGGGGATAATCCGAGTATAACCCGAGATGTTAGCGGAGAAGGAGTTCAACAAGGCTTACTCAAGCTGCTCGAAGGTGCAGTGGTAAATGTTCCGCCTCAAGGTGGGCGTAAGCATCCCGATCAGAAAATGATAGCTGTTAATACCCAAAACATACTATTTGTATGTGGTGGTGCATTTGATGGTATTGAAAAAAAGATAGCTTCGAGGCTCAATACCAGGGTGGTAGGTTATAATGCAGCCATGGAAAATGAACAAGTAGATAAAAATAACCTTTTACAATATATTGCACCACAAGATTTAAAATCCTTTGGTTTAATACCCGAAATTATTGGCCGACTACCAATATTAACGTATTTAGAACCGCTCGACAGAATAGCATTAAGGAGAATATTAACTGAACCAAAAAATTCAATTATTAAACAATACAACAAATTGTTTAAAATGGATCAGATAGATTTAGTTTTTGAAATGGAAGCATTGGATTATATTGTGGATAAAGCAATTGAATTTAAACTAGGAGCACGTGGTTTACGTTCGATAACTGAAACAATTATCATGGACAAAATGTACGAAATGCCTTCGAAAAACGAAAAAAATCTGGTCATTTCGCTAGAATATGCTCAAAGTAAAATAGAAAAGACAAATATTAATCGACTAAAAATTGCATAGCAATAAATCTATATTTATAATATTCAATTACTTACAAAACACAATCAGGACATTTGCAAATTATTTTGCACAATGTCCTGTTTTTTTTTTCAAAAAGGCTTGTATATTTCAAATCTGTTTATAATTTTGTTTAAAATTTGAGATAAGCATTTTACTTAAAAAGATTAAAACAATTTTCAAAAATAAAAACTCAAAATATATTTTTAATATAGTTGTAATTTCAACAAAAAATTATTACTTTCGTAAACAAATCTCATATTGAATAATTTATAAAATGGCTACACATTCGGAATTGTCAATACATTTAAAGAAGAATTTTGGCTTTGATGGTTTTAAAGGAAACCAAGAAGCTATCATTCAAAATGTTCTTGATGGAAATGACACATTTGTGCTCATGCCTACCGGCGGAGGTAAGTCATTGTGCTACCAACTCCCTTCATTAATTATGGAAGGAACAGCTATCGTCATTTCTCCTCTGATTGCATTAATGAAAAATCAGGTGGACGCTATGAGAAATTTTAGTGAAGAAGATGGGATAGCTCATTTTATAAATTCTTCATTATCAAAACCAGCCATCGAACAAGTTAAATCGGACATACTTTCAGGCAAAACTAAACTTTTATATGTAGCGCCCGAATCATTGACCAAAGAAGATAATATTGAATTTTTAAAAAATCTGAAAATATCTTTTTATGCTGTTGATGAAGCTCATTGTATTTCGGAATGGGGACATGACTTCAGACCTGAATATCGAAGAATAAGACCTATAATCAATGAAATAGGTAGCGCACCTGTAATTGCACTTACAGCCACTGCCACACCTAAGGTACAACACGATATTCAAAAGAACTTAGGCATGTTAAATGCAAAAGTTTTTAAGTCATCCTTTAACCGACCCAATCTTTACTACGAAGTACGAACAAAATCGAACGAGGTAGATAAAGACATTATAAAATATATACGTTCTCAAGCCGGAAAATCAGGAATTATATATTGCCTCAGCCGAAAAAAAGTAGAAGAACTTGCCGAAACTTTAAGCATGAATGGAATATCATGTCTGCCATACCATGCAGGTATGGACTCGGCAGTGAGAAGCGAAAATCAGGATAAGTTCCTGATGGAAAAGGTAGATATTATAGTTGCTACCATAGCTTTTGGTATGGGCATTGACAAACCTGATGTCAGGTATGTGCTTCATTATGACATGCCTAAAAGCTTGGAAGGTTATTATCAGGAAACAGGAAGAGGTGGCCGCGATGGTGGCGAAGGACAATGTATTGCCTTTTATGCCTATAAGGATTTGGACAAATTGCGTAAATTTATGCAAGGGAAACCAGTTGCCGAACAAGAAATTGGAAATCAACTGTTATTGGAAACGCAAGCATACGCGGAATCGACTGTATGTAGGCGAAAATTATTGTTACATTATTTTGGAGAGGAACTAGAAAACGACTGCGGTTGTTGTGATAACTGTATGAAACCACGTAAATTTATAGAAGGACAAGAACTCTTGTCATTGGTTTTAGAAACCATTTTAGCTGTTCGCGAAAAATTTAAAGCCGAACACATTGTTGACATACTGAAAGGTAATGAAACTGCCGATATTAAATCTTATCAACATGATGAACTGGATAGCTTTGCGTCTGCTTCGGATGAAGATGACAAATTACTTCATGCAGTGATTCGACAAGCCATGATAGCCGGGTTTATAACAAAAGACATAGAAAATTATGGGCTCTTAAAACTCACTTCGAGCGGCAAATCCTATATGAAAAAACCAACTGCTTTCCCAATTGTGAAGGACAGCGAGTTTGAAGAGGAAGAAGAAGATGCATCGGCCAAAAGTACAGGAGGAACTTGTGCTGCCGATGATGTACTGTTTTCTATACTCAAGGATTTACGAAAAAAATTATCGAAAAAATTAGAAGTGCCACCTTTCGTAATTTTTCAGGATCCGTCATTAGAAGCAATGGCTACAAGCTATCCAATATCAATGGACGAACTGCAAAACATCCCGGGTGTGGGGGCAGGTAAAGCTAAGAGATATGGCGAAGAATTTCTAAAACTTATCAAAGAGCATGTTAAGGAAAATGAAATTATCAGACCTGAGGATTTACGTGTCAGAACAGTTGCGAATAAATCGAAACTGAAAGTGTCTATCATTCAGTCGATTGACAGAAAAATTGCACTCGACGATATAGCAATGGCTAAAGGTCTGGAAATTGGAGAATTACTCGACGAAATTGAAGCAATAGTATACTCCGGAACGAAAATTAATATCGATTATTTTTTACACGAAATAATGGATTCGGATCATATTGACGAAATTTTTGAGTACTTTAATTCGGCAGAAACAGATAAAATTGAACCTGCATTAAAAGAATTAGGTGAAGATGATTATAGTGAAATAGAGGTTCGCATGGTTAGAATTAAATTCTTATCAGAAATTGGAAATTAATTCAGTAATTTGATGTAATTTTTTAATTAGGTATTTAACATTGACTTAATTACTTATAAAAAAAAGTCTTTTCGATTTATAGTAAAGAATTCTTCTTTCAAAATATAGAGCAAGCCGAAATTTCAATTTTCGGCTTGCTGTGTTTTCTTAAATATATGTTTTGGCTTATAATAACATGATAAATTAATAAAACAAAAACAGTATTGTTATTGTTGGATATCTATTTCTAAAAAAAACTTACATATTGGGATAAACACCTTATTACCATTACTATACTTACAAACCCTAAAGATTTTGGGACATTCTTTTAAATTTCTAATCGTTAAATGACGCATGAAAAAAACTCAATACTCAAATTTAATTTTATTAGCAATTCTAATATTTTACTGTCAGGCTGCATTTACTCAAAGCTCCAAATCAAACAATACGGATAATGAGTTGACACTATATGTAATGCCAACACTTATACCATTAAATTGGGATAGTCCGGCATCATTATATAAGTCGATGAAAAACTGCTACTTCAAAACTATAGGAGTAAAGGATAATTATTTGTTAGGGCATGTAGTTATAAAATTGAGTTCTCCTCTATTAAGCAAACCTTTAATTACCGGCCAAACCGCTGCAAGTGCTGTTGAAAAAGTAGATTTGGTATTGAAAGAAAAGGTAGGATTTGGAATTTTAGGAACCCCTCTTAAAGGTAAACTCGAAAGCGAAGAACATATTAAACACAGATTGAATATTTACGCCGAACGTAAAAAGTTGTCGTTTATAAAATACAAAATCAACGAAAAAGCTGCTCAAAGAATTATAGAATTTATAGGTAAATATTCTCAAAAAATGAACGATAAATATGCTCCCTGCGATTTTTACGGAGGGGCATTTTGGCCACTCTATAATAAGGAAGGAGCTTCGTGCTCATCCTTTGGAATAGCATTATTAGAATTAATTAATGCATTAAACGATGAAGCTAAGGATTGGAAACTAACAAAAAAAATTCCAATGAAACTAATTGGTGGTGAGACAAATAACAATAAAAAAATCAAAAATCAAACTATTTTAAAAACGAATAAATGGTACGAAGGCGATGGCATAAAAAATATCGACTTTTATGAATATAATGTTTACGAACCCAGCATAATGTATGACTGGATTTTAGCAAAAACGACTCAAAATGACAGCAAATATAAATCTTACACCGAAAATAATATAGCGGGTGTAATAGTTGATGTAAGTCATATTGACTTTTTTGAAAGTTCGGATTTCTTTAAACAACGTACCGAATCCGATATTTTTATCGATCATTATATTAAAACAAAAGTTGAAATCAATTCTGAAACAAATTAATAGTTTGAAATGTTATAACAAATAAAATTTTTGTACCATGAAAACACATATTTTAACAACACTTTTTATTATGACCGGACTGTTAAACTCCATGTCTCAAGAAAGCCCCGGCTACCAAGTCCCTGTTCAAAGCATCATGCAATTAGCTGATTATCAAAGAGCCCCTAATGTTGCAATTGATTCCAAAAAGCAATATATGCTTTTAAGTTATCGCAACAATTATAAATCGCTACAGGAATTGAACCAACAAGAAATTAGTCTGGCAGGTTTGCGTGTGAATCCGATAACGAATATTGCATCGAACACCAACTATATTACAAACCTGAAAGTTAGAAAAGTAGAGGATGTTTCAGATATTCAGGTGAAAGGTTTACCTCAAAATCCTCAAATCACCTATATTACCTGGTCGCCCGACGAAACTAAAATTGCATTTACCAATACTACAAATGTTGGTGTTGAACTTTGGGTTGTTGATTTTGCCACTGCTCAAGCCACAAAATTGACCGAATCGAATATCAATGCAAACCTTGGAAATCCAATTAATTGGTATTGCGACAGCAAAAATATTTTGGTTCGTTTACTTCCCGAAAACAGAAAACCTTTGAATGATCCAAAAAAATCATTGCCAACCGGTCCTTCCATTTCATTAAGCGATGGTTCAAAAGCGCAAAACAGAACTTATCAGGATATGTTGAAAAATCCTTCAGATGAGGCTAATTTTGAAATACTTACAACTTCCGAATTGTATAAAATAGATTTAAACGGTAAAAAAGAGCTGTTTAAAAAAGAGGCTATCTATGCTAACGAGAACTTTTCACCCGACGGCAAATACTTATTAATTACCACTATACATAAACCATTTTCATACATAGTTCCACTCAACCGTTTTCCGCAAAAAAATGTGGTTTATGATTTAACAGGAAAAGAAATTAAAGAAGTAAACACAACTCCATTAACTGAAGTTCTACCAAAAGGTTTTATGGCAGTTCGCAAAGGGAAACGTTCTATTAATTGGCGTTCCGACCAAGCTGCTACACTCTACTTTGTGGAAGCACTTGATGAAGGTGAACCAAAAAATCAGGTGGAATTCCGTGATGCACTTTATCAATGGAAAGCACCATTTGAAAATGCACCGGTTTTGCTAACCAAGACTACATTGCGCTTTTCGAATGTAATATGGGGGAATAATTACACGGCAATTTTACAAGATGAATGGTACGATACCAGACAAGTGAGAACTTATATTTTTAACCCTACCAACGAGGGTGAAGCTGCAAAATTGATTTTTGAAAGAAATTATCAGGATTTATATGCCGATAGAGGCGATTTTGAAACCGTAAAAAACGAATATGGCAAATATGTTTTGGCCAACGAAAATAATAATTTATACTTGATAGGTGCCGGACATACACCCAAAGGTCAATTTCCTTTTATTGATGCTTTAAGCTTGAAAACACTGAAAACCAAACGTTTGTACCAGTCGACTTACACTGACAAGATGGAAGAAATCTTCGACATTGAAGATTTTAAAAAAGGAGAAGTTTTAGTGCGCATACAGTCGAAAAACGAATATCCTAACTATTATTTCCGCAATATTTATAAGAAAAATTCCCTACAACAAATTACTCATTTTGCCAATCCTTTCGAGAGTATCAAAGATGTATACAAAGAATTGATTAAATATAAACGTGCCGATGGTGTAGAACTATCGGGAACGCTATACTTGCCTGCAGGGTACGATAAATCAAAAAAAGAAAAATTGCCTTTGTTAATTTGGGCTTATCCTGCTGAATATAAAGATAAAAATAGTGCCGGACAAAGCAGTGTGAATTCCAATGAATTTACGTATCCCTATTATGGCTCATTTGTTTATTGGGTAACGCGCGGATATGCCGTGCTGGACGATGCTGCCTTTCCAATAGTTGGCGAAGGGAAGACTGAACCAAACGATAATTTCATTGAACAATTGGTGTCAAACGCCAAAGCTGCTATTGATGCGGTAGATTCATTGGGATATATTGACAGAAAAAAAGTGGGTGTAGGTGGACATTCTTATGGTGCATTTATGACAGCTAACCTACTCACTCACTGTAATTTATTTGCATGTGGAGTGGCACGTAGCGGAGCTTATAACCGCACCCTTACTCCTTTCGGATTTCAAAGTGAACAGCGCAATTATTGGGAAGCTACCGAGGTTTATGATAAAATGTCGCCATTTATGACAGCCGATAAAATGAAAAC
>CAMBSB010000009.1 GCA_945870155.1 Paludibacter jiangxiensis
GAACGCAGGCTGAGCCATTAGTGTGTAAGTCGTTAATGCTAAACAGACTACAAATAACTTTCTTTTCATTTGATATTCAATATTTTGATTGCCAATCCGCCACCTTCGGCCAATTGGTAGATTATTTTCGTACTATTATTCACTTTTATCACTTCTCGTTTATAATCCGTACCGTTGCGTCCCGCATTTATACCATCGGTAAAAACTTCGGCTTCGTAATTTCCGGCAGGTAAAAACGAAAAGTCGATAGTGATTTTTTGTGCATTCCAGTTGGTAAGTGCACCCACAAACCACGTTTTCCCACTCAGGCGAGCAATGGCAAGGTAACTGCCCACTTTACCATCTAAGGCAATGGTTTCGTCGAAAACCGTAGGAACTTTGGCAATAAAATCGGTACATTCCTGCTCTTTCATATAAGCCGTTGGATTGTCGGCAAGCATTTGCAAAGGCGCTTCGTAAGCCACATACATGGCCATTTGGTGACAGCGTGTGCCCTGACTCATTGGGTTTTCGTTTACAGGGCGAAAGCAACTTTTGGTTGCATTGCGCATGGCTCCCGGCGTATAATCAATAGGGCCGGCAAGCATACGGATAAATGGCATGGTAACATCGTAAAGTGGTGCATCGTAGTTGTGCCATTTGCTATTTTCAAGTCCGCGTACGCCTTCAAAATTCAGCACATTGGGGTAAGTTACGTTCATACCCGCCGATTTAAACATGCCGTGATAATCGAGAACCAATTTGTATTTAGCCGCTTTTTCAGCAATTTCGTAGCACGAACGCACCATTTTTTGGTCGTCGCGGTCGATAAAATCAATTTTAAACCCTTTGATTCCCATAGCAGAATATTTAGCAAAAGCCTCGTCCACAACCGGATAAATCCCACGCCAGCTTGCCCAAAGAATAATGTCCACGTTTTTTGAACGACCATAATCAATCAATTCCTGCAATTGTATCTCGGGCGAAATTTTCATGGGCTCTACAGCCGACACCGACCAGCCCTCGTCCATCACAATGTATTCAATCCCATTTTTAGCGGCAAAATCGATGTAATATTTATAGGTTTGTGTATTTACGCCCGCTTTAAAATCCACGCCGGTAATATTCCAGTTATTCCACCAATCCCAAGCCACTTTTCCTGCTTTTATCCACGAAGTATCCATAATTTTAGAAGGAGTAGCTAATTTGTACACCATATCGCTGTTGAGTAAATCCTTGTCCGATGCCGAAATGATAGCCACACGCCACGGAAATTGGTGCGTTCCGTTTACCTTTGCAATGTAGTTGGCACGTTTGGTGGGCATAAGATTCAATTTAGCAAAACCACCTATTTTTTCCTCAGTCGGGTAAGGGGCAAACTCACCAAAAAATCCTTTTTTGTTTGTTTTATTCACAGTGAGGAACATGCCCGGATAATCCTGTAAATCAGCCTCTAGCAAGGCTACTTTTTTGCCGTTTTTTGCATCCACAAGCAGTGGCGTAAGCGAAAGCGAATCGTTTTTAAGTTGCGAAATGCGTAGTTGGTCATACAAAGATTCAAAAGCTGTGCAGTAACGCTCATTATCGCGCAATTCACGAATGTAAGGTATGAAACAGTTAAAATCAGCATCGAAATTAAAGTTTGCTTTTTCCGATAAAATTGTTTGCTCGCCTTTGCGATTGAGCACAAACCGGTAAGCCACACCGTCGTTGTAAGCTCTGAAAACCAGTCCCCAATTGCCTTTAAAGCTTATGCTGAGTTGGTTATAACGGTTTTCTATTAACTTCTTTTTATAAAATTGTGCGTTTATTTTAGTGTCAACCGATTGATTAGCCACCTTTAGCACCTGTGGATTTTCGCCCAATATCTCGCCATTATTCACAGTAAGCGCCAGTTCCGAAGGCGCCAACATGATATCCGATTCGTGCAAAACCGACCACGAAATTTTATCTGAAATCTCCACCTTCAAACCGATTTTCTGATCGGGCGATTGAAGTGAATAAGTTTTAGTTTTAGCAGCAAAGGTGGTTAAGCTGATAGCTAAAGCCAAAAAGAGAATACTGCCCCTAACCCCTAAAGGGGAATTAGCCCCTAACCCCTGAAGGGGAACTAAGTTACTTTTGTCTCTGAAATTTTTTGTTTTCGAAATCATATTCTTGTATTTTTTTATTCAAATTATATAGACGAAACTAACTTTACATCCCCTTTAGGGGCTTGGGGCAAATCAACCTCACATCCTCCGACGAACTTCCAACCTGAAATTCAATTTCTCCCTGTGGCATTTCGAATTTGTTAGTTGTCAAATTCCAGAGTTTCAATTCATCTGTTTTAATTTGTAACTCAATATTTTTTGTTTCGCCTTTGGCAATATTAATTCTTTTAAATGCTTTAAGGCGTTTTGTAGCTTTATCGCTGGGCAATTTCACATACACCTGCACCACTTCTTCGCCATCAAAACTGCCTGTATTTTCAACATCAACTCGTACAATAATTTTCCCTTCAGTTTTGCTTTTATCTCTCTTTTCGCCTTCATTCTCTATTCTCAAATTGCTGTATGTAAATGTAGTATAACTCAATCCATACCCAAACGGATAAAGCGGTTTTTCTTTACAGTACATATAAGTTCTACCATTTCGAATGTCGTAATCAAGCATAGGTGGGATTTGGTCGATACTGCTTACCCATGTTTGCGTGGTACGACCAGCAGGGTTGTAATTACCAAAAAGCACATCGGCCACTGCATTGCCCAATTCCTGACTCGATTGCGTAATATGCAGAATAGCAGGCAGATGCTCGTTGCTCCAGTTTATGGCATACGGAAAACTGCTTATTAAAGTGAGTACGGTATTCGGGTTGGTTTTGTACACCAATTTTATTAAATCTTCTTGCTCGAGCGAAATGGCAGCGCGGTCTACATCTTCGCGACCTTCGCCGGCAATCACGCTTTTTCCCCAAGGCGCTGTTCCCCAATCGGGGCTGCAAGTTGGTTCATTTCCAACACACACAATGGCAACATCGGCCCATGCAGCAGCTTTGGTGGCTTCGTCCATGCGGTCGGTGCGGGCATAGCGCACTTCAATACCAGTGCCTTCCACTGCATTTCGTATTCCCTGCAATGCCGACACTTTGTAAGCAGGCGTTCCGCTATACCAATCTTCAATCACCTCATCGGCACGATTGCCAATAACTGCTATACGTTTGATTTTTTGCTTGTTAAGTGGCAGCGTTTGTTTATCGTTTTTGAGTAAAACCACCGATTTATTAGCCACCAAACGTACCAAATCCTTTGTTTCGGGTTTTGTCCACGGTGCCACAGTATCGGTAATTCCTATATTCGAATACGGATTTTTATCCGAATTATCCAGCATTCCCAATTTTAGCATAACCCGCAAATTGCCTTTAATATTTGGTTCTAAGTCTTTTTCGGTAAGTAATCCGTTTTTGATAGCGCCCGTGAGAGCTGATTTATAATCGTCCAGAAAGCGGGTTGTGCCAGCTTGTATACAAGCCTTAGCAGCATCTTCGAGCTTGTCGAACTTTTTATGCGTGTTTTTTAGCTGCTGAAAAGCACCACCATCGGTCAATATAATGCCATCGAATTTCCATTCTTTTTGTAAAATATTTTTCAAAATAGGATGGTAAGTGCAAGGAATGCTATTATAGGCATTGTAGGCAGTCATAAGCGCATTGGAACCAGCCTGAAAGCCACGCCAAAAAGGATAGCTGTAATATTCGCGAAACAAAGCCTCGTCGAAATTGGAAGAAGTTTCAGCGCGACCAAACTCATTGCTATTGGCTAAAAAATGCTTCATTAGCGATGCTGTTCGCCAGTAGTTGGGGTTGTCGCCCTGTAAACCACACACCATTGCGGCTGTCAGTTCACCCGTCAGGAAAGCATCCTCGCCAAAGCATTCTTCCGTTCTTCCCCAACGAATATCGCGCCCGAGGTCAGCATTCGGAGCCCAGAGAATAAGTCCTGCTTTTTTATAAGTTGGATTTTGAAACAGAAAACGCGCTTCGTAACTCATGTGTTCGGCCACCTTTTTCATGATTTCGGCATCCCAGGTTTCGCCCAGCCCATAGCCTTGAGGGAAAACGGTGGTATGTTGTTTTGGTCCACGATGTTTTTCGTCCCATGCCGGACCGCCCAGCACCACACCATGTATAGCTTCGACGCTACCCGCACCACGCACACCTAGGCGAGGCACGCCCGCACCACCAAACATGGCAATTTTCTCGTCGAATGTAAGCAACGATACTAAATTGTCAATGCGTTTTTCGGGAGAAAGTTTGGTGTTTTGAAACGGATATGTTTGTTGTTTCTGAGCTTGTAACAGCACAGTAGCCAGTATGAAAATGCAAAATGCTGCGATGTGTTTTATCATTATTTGTACTTGATTTAATTGATCTTTGAAATCAACGTACAAAATAAGTTATTTAAAACGGATATTGTGGGTATTAAAAAATACGTTTTAAGGTATGAAATGATAAATATATCCCTCGCTGCGCTTCGGAATAACAAGGCTATATCCTTCGCTGAGCTTCGGGATGACAAGTTTGTTGCCAACCTTTATTGGTAACAATACCCACAAAAGTGACGGTGTTAGACTTCCTGAGCAGTACTTTTCGAGCCCGTCGCACTACACATTTCACATTGCACCAACGCTTGGCGACGTGTATTGTCTTCCAGTATGCGCCTTGTCATCCCGACCAACGGGAGGGATATACAAGAATACAATACTGTGTCATTTAGAAGGCAAATTCAGTGTAAAGGAACTAATGGTAGGGATATAAGATTCATTTCCTCCATGCCTTTTCATTCCGAGTGTAGCGTGGAATAAAATAATTTGTGAGGGTCAAGCTCTATCCAATCGGGATTTTTAGCATTAATCAGGTTGTCCTTTTTTATTCTGGAATAGGCTTTAATTTGTTTTTCACGAGCAATTGCCAAGTTGATATAATCATAAGTTTCAAAATACACTAATTTATTAATATTGTATTTGTGAGTAAAGCCATCATTTAAGCCTGACTTATGTTCTGCCAGTCTGCGAACAATATTATTGGTGACTCCAACATAAAGCATTTTATTATATTTTGTTGTGAGAATATAAACATAGTAGATGTGAATTTTTATAAACAAAAAGTTGTTGTTTAATACAAAAATACAATATGTTTTGAAAATATTCGATTGTATAAATAAAATTATTATTTCCCACGCTGCGCTTCTTGTTGACAAGGCTATATCCCTCGCTGCGCTTCGAATAGAGAAGTTGCTATATCCCTCCCTCTGGTCGGGATGACAAGTCTGCCAGGAGTTGAGAAAACCGTCGCCCCACCCTTTTCGGTAGCAATACCCAAACAAAGGCGACGGTTCGAGACTTCCTGAGCAGTGTTTTTCGAGGCCGTCGCGCCACACACTCTGCATTGCACTAACGGTTGGCGACGGGTATTGTCTTCCAGAATGCGACTTGTCATCCCGACCAACGGGAGGGATATACAAGAATACAATCCTGTGTCATTTATAAAGCACATTATGTGTAAAGAATCAACGTGGGGGATATAATGTTGTTTGCCCTTATTTTCATTTTCAACACAGCGCTTCAGGATGTCTAGGCAGCTTATTTTTCAGTCCAATACACCGACACTATAATTTCATTTTTCCTTCCAAGAAACTGGAATGGTGGGTTATAACCAAGAAACCGGAAGTTTCCGTAAGCGGTGATTTCGTTTTGGAGCAAGAGCTTTTGGAGCTTCTCGGTATAAAACTTTAGGTCTTTGTCTGAAGTAAAACCACCAAATTTTAGTACCGCAACATATTCATCCGGCGTGGTTTTAATTTCCACATTCGGATTGTTGGGTTTAGGTAAATTCTCTTTTGTATACCCCGCGGGCATTACAAAACTCATGGTGGAAGCTGTATCATTAATGTCCATTTGCACAGGAGATGTCATCGAAATTTTTGTATTCGAGGCATTACCACCAAAGATATAACCTGCCAATTTCTGAAATCCGGGACCCGAAAGTTCCCTATAGGTTTTTGCTGACGAATAAATAGTGGCAAAAGTGGCAGAAGGATAAAATCTGATTTCAAATCCTTCGTACTTTTTTATAAAAGAGAATTTCTGTTCTTCCGTTTTGTTTGTCGACATGATAAGAAATGATTGAAATACAAAAAAGATTATTATGACTATTACTACTATTATTATGAATGTTTTCATGTGGGTTACATAGGATTTTTTTTCTATTAAAACCCATAATAGAAGTCCTTTGTTCATTTAACCGTTTTATTTATCTTGTTGCTAACCCGCGAATTGCCCTAAAACCCAATTTAAATGCTGTACGGAGTGCAAAATATGGATTAGCTAGACGCCAAGCATGGTGTCTATAAGTCCTTTAAAAATGTATTGGTTATAATTTTGCACCTATACTTGTTTTTTTTTGTACCTATCTACTTGTTTTGGATAATCTATTTTTGCACCGTTAACATCCATCTCAGATGTTTACCTTAAATTATTAATCCCGAATGCAGGCCAACTACATGCTGACATTCAATTTAAAAAAGTACTTTTATGAAAAAACAATTCTCTATTTTAAACACAGTCCTTATTACATGTACCCTACTTTGGGGAATGGTAGGGATAATGAGTGCACAGGTAACTTTAATTTTACCAAATTCCTCTACAGCTAATTACTCAACCATTGAGGCTGCATATGCTGCTATTAACTTTACAACGAATGCTGGAGCGCATTTTATTGAACTTGAATCGGCATATACTGGTGAGGCAAGTTATCCACTTACACTGGGTGCAATTACAGGTGCAAGTGCCACAAATAAAGTTACCATTCGACCTGCAGCAGGGCAAACTAAAGTGCTGGAAATGACCTCATCCTCAAGTGCGCCAATTACTACGATTACAACTTCAGCAGCAGCGAATACTACCACAAAGTTTATGACTAGCGCAACAGGGCTTTCGGCTGGCATGAAATTGGCTGGCTATGGAATTGTTGGTAGTCCAGCAAACTTTACCACAATAAGTGATATTACGGATGGTGTAGTTACTATGGCTACAAATTTTTCATGGAATGCATCATTTAATGGAGCATACTCCACTATGATTGCTTGCCCAACCTCAGGTACAATACTTAAGGTTGCCAGCCCAACCTATATTAACTCAACTACATTAGATTACAGTAGTATCACTACTGGTATCGTTGCAAATATGATTGTAGGAGGAAATGCTATTCAGCCAGGTACTACTATAGTCTCTGCGACTCTCAATTCACCCTCTGCAGGTAAAACACGCGTAGTTTTATCTAAAGCTTTAGTTTCAGGAAATCAGACAACCCCAACACTATATTGTACAGATCCTTCAACAGGCGTTTATGTAATTCCTACAGGATTTCAAATGCCTGTAAGCAGTACCATAGGTGTGGCAATTGGTATGACTGTGGTTGGCACTGGAGTTGGTTCTGGATTTACTGGTGCTGTAAATGTTGTTAAAGTGGGTGCCACCGATGTATACACAAACGCAAGTGGTACATACGCTGCAAGTGCGGCATTAACTTTCACTACACCAGGTGCATTAAATCCCGCTATCAAGTTTGATGGTGCGAAATATGTTACTATTGATGGACAATCGGGTGGAGTTGGTGGAACTAAAAACTTAACATTAAGCAATACATTGACTTTTAACAATGCTTCAACTCTTTATTTTGTTAACGATGCATCATATAATACAATAAAATATTGTAATATTCTAGGTTCGAGTGTTTCAAGCACCTCTAACCCAACAACTGGCACCGTTTTTATAAGCACAACTACTGGTACTACTGCTAGAGCTGGTTCTGACCCAAATTTTACAGGCTCGGGTAACTTAAACAATACTATCGATAATTGTGATATAGCGAATGCTTCAGGTGGTTTACCTACCGTTGGAGTGTATATGAATGGTACTGCAACATATACTAATGAAAGCAATACCATTAGCAATTGTAACATTTACAACTACTTCAATCCAGGAGCATTTGTGTCAGCTGGTATATATATTAATGATAATACAAAAACAACGACTATTAATGCTAATAAATTCTATCAAACTGCTGAAAGAACGTACACTCATGTTTCAGGTGAAGGTATTAATTATGGGATTTTCAGTGCAACAGGATCTTCAGACAGTAAAGCATTTACAAACAATATAATTGGATATAGTTCGAATAGTCAAACTGGAACAATGACATTAAATGGCAATAAAAACTTCCGTTTTGTTGGAATTTATGTAGGAAGACCTCTAGCAACCGCTTATGGCAATTTAATTACCGATATTGATATTTCAACAAGCTCGGTTGGCGCAACACATGCTGGTACGGTGACAGGTATTTATGCTGCAAATAATTTCCCTGCTGCAACTGCATTGTCTCCAAATATTATAAGAAATATTATTGTTAGACCAAGTGCTTCAACAGGGGGAACAGCCACTACACACACTTTATGTGGCTTAGGAGCACAAGGTGGATCTGCTCCATTATTTTATTACAACAATGTTTATAATCTTCAAGTTATTCCAACATCTGATGCTGTAGTTTCAAAATTAACAGGTATTTATATTGGTGCTGGTGCAAATACTGCTGTAAAATTCAGCAATATTTATGATTTAACTTGTGGTGCAAGTGGTAACACTGGAGCACATACAGTAACAGGTATTTATTCAGTCGGGATAAGTCAATATGGTGGAACTAACATCAATACTGTTGAAAGAAACTTAGTATATAATTTAAAAGCAATCTCTTCTGGTTCTTCTGGATTTCCAACAATAATTGGAATAACAGGTAACTGTGAATATGCCGGTAAAACTTCGGTGTTTAAAAATAATTTCATCGCTTTAGGAGAAAATGTTATGAATGATGCTATTATTTACGGTATTCTTCAGCCAACAACTGACGCTACAAATTTATTAAAATACTATCACAATAGTGTCTATATTGGTGGTGCAGCTCCAGCATCACCCACTAAAAATACTTTTGCATTTTATTCAGCAGGAACAACTGTTGTTACTACAGGAACCAATGAATTAAAGAACAATATTTTCTATAATCAACGAACAATTACAGGTACAGGTAAGCATTATGCCATTGGTTTTGCAACTGGAAGCGTATTAAAAACCTGTGACTACAACTTGTATTATGCAAGCCCTGTTGGCTTGGCAATTGCTGTTGAAAAAGTGGATTTAACAGCTTGGAAAGATGCAATTGTAGCTGGCAGCGATGCGTCAAGTATCACAGCCAACCCCCAATTCATTGCTCCAAATGCCACCACTCCAAACCTACAGGTTCAAACCTATTCTTCAGCGGTAGCTGCCAAGGGTGCATCAGGTACTGGAGTTACAGATGATTACAACGGCACTACCCGTGCTGCCACACCTGCTATCGGTGCTTACGAATTTACTTACGCATCGGCAGCTTCGGATAATTACAAATCATTAGCAACAGGTAACTGGGGCGCAGCAGCTACCTGGCAATCATCAGTTGATAACTCCAACTGGGCAAATGCCACATTAGTTCCAGGTGCTACTTCTGCTACTGTAACTATTCAAAATGCGCATACAGTAAGTTTAGATGCAAATGCTACTACATCAAGTTTAACTTTAAATTCAGGTTCTTTATTAAATGTAAATGCAGGCAAACAATTAACGGTTAGCACTACATTAAATAATAGTGGAACATTAAACTTGCTTTCGACAAGCGAAGATGGTACTGCTACTATTTTAACTCCTGTAACTTTAGGTGGTACAGGTGGAACTTACAATGTTCAACAATGGCTTACCGGAAAAACAGGAACCTCGACTCGTGCTATTTGGTATTTATCTAGTCCGGTATCTGGTGCAACTGCTGCTGTATTCGATGTTGCTGCCGGAACTAATAAAATGACAAGATATGATGAAGCAGTTCCTGGATATGTATCTAATTTTACTTCCAATGCAATAGCTCTCACACCAGGTGTAGGTTATGTGGCGTACAATGGAGGCGCAGATGCTGTTTATTCCTTTACTGGCGGTAGTTTAAATACAGGTGCAATAACAATTCCTGTTACACGTACAGGTACTTCAGCAGGCAAACGTGGATTCAATTTGGTGGGTAATCCTTATCCTTCGTATTTGGACTGGAAAAATGTCTCGAATACCAAAACCAACTTACGTTCTACTATTTGGTACCGTACCTCTGTAGGAACAGGTGCAACAATGACAACCGATACTTATGATGGCACAACAGGTACAAACAACAATAATAAAGGGGCTGTAACACAATATATAGCTCCAATGCAGGCATTTTGGGTAAAAGTAGATAAAGATGGCGATGTGGCTACGCTTGCCTTTGCCAATGCAGCCCGCTTACACCGTGATCAAAGTTTGGCAGTCAACAGCTTGAGAGCTCCGGCACAAAAAGCTACCGAAACTCAAATAGTACGTTTGCGTGTATCGAATGGTACAAATAGCGACGAAGCCATTTTGGTGGCTGATGCTAATGCCGCTGATGCGTTGGATGCTTACGATTCAGAAAAAATGAGCAACGACAATGTAGCCATTCCCGAAATCTATACATTGGCTGGTTCACAGGAGTTGGTAATTAATCACTTAAGCGATTTTGCTGCCAACAAGCAAGTAGCTTTGGGCTTCCGTCCGGGTACAATCAATAATTTCAGTATTGTAGCCAACGAAATTAGCAATATAGATGCACAAACCAAAGTTATATTGATAGACAAACAGCAGAATAATGCTGAATTCGATTTGACAGATGGTAATGCTTATACTTTTAGTGCTGATGCTACTCCAACGACCAATCGCTTTGTAATAGCATTCAGAGCACCGGGTGTAGCTACAAACCTAAGCAATGCGAACAATCTCAATATGTTTGTTTACAGCAATGCGAACAATCAAATTACCATCAATCGCAATAGTGATAAAGCAGCCAAGGTAACAGTTTGCAATACTATGGGTCAGAAACTTGTGAGTACTCCAACAACCGGATCTACTACCGTAATTCAGAAATCATTGGGTGCAGGGGTTTATTTTGTAAGCCTTATAGCAGAAGGAAATGAATCAACACAAAAAGTCATTATCAAATAATTAAGATTAAAAATTAAAGAAACCATGAAAACAACAAATATAATGGCAAAAAAAAGAACATACAGCACACCGGATGTACTGTGTATAAAGCTTGATAATGAAATTTCGTTGGCTTTAGCGTCTGATCCAAGTCCTGAAGGAGACCCAGATTTCTTGTCGCAGCACTTCAACAACGATCCTTATAAAGATTTGAAAATTTGAAAATTTGAAAATTTGAAGATTTGAAGTTTTTAGAATTTGAAGATTTGAGGATTTTGAAGAATTGACCCCAACGGTATTTAAAATGCTGTTGGGGTTTTTTTTGTAGAAAAATAAGCTAGTGATGTGTTAATTCTGTTTTGAAGGTAATTACTTTAAATGGTTAGTGAAGCCTTCACTAACCATCATTCTTCACCTTTAGAAGTGACGGCTTCAATAATACAGTTGCGACATTTTCATCCTAACTCAGCACAAGTTATTCATTTGCACCCACATTGATATTATTATATACCCATCTGGAGATAATTATTGCTATATATTTGCCATCAATAAACAACTGAATACTAACATTAAATTCAATTTATCATGAAAAAACTTTCCTCAATCAAAAAAGCCATCGTGCTTTTTGCAGCTATACTTTTTGGTATGGCAAGTATTCAAGCCGCTACTATTACAGTAAGTTCGGCAGCCGAATCGGCAGGTGTAAACTACAATACCATTCAGGCGGCATATAACTATATTAAAGACTTGGGAGCTGTAACACCCATTTCGGAAGCATACATTATCGAAATTCAAAGCACATACGCAGGCGAAGTGTCTTATCCAATTTCGCTTACTGCCATTGCAGGTGCCAGTGCAACAAACAGCATTACAATTAAACCTGCAAGTGGTGCGAAAATTACAATTGCGAACCCGGCTGCAACCGTTGTAAAAACAGGATTGACATCGACAGTGGCACCTACAGTGGATGTTCTGGATGCAACAGGTATTACTTTGGGAATGACCATATTTGGAACTTCTACTAATACATCTTCTTTATTTCCAACTGTAACTGATATCACAGGAAGTGTAATTACAGCAGGAACAACTAACTTCACCGCCAAAACAGGTGCATCATTGTATTTTGGACCAAAAGGTACTAAAACCATTGTTTTTTCGGGTGCAACTTATGTAACCATTGATGGTATTTCGCGTACAGGCGAAACCGGTCTTACTATTCAAAATCCAAATAATATTGTTGCTCGAACACTATCATTTGAAGCAGCTACTTATAGTACAGTAAAAAACTGTTATATCAAAGGTGCGAATATTTCAGGTGATCTTAACAATGATGGAAAGTGTGGACAGATATTTTTCAGCGGAGTAAGTAATTATAATGTAATAGAAAACAATGATGTGTGTGATATTGATGGCAATATTATGCCTGTAAATATGTTTATTTTTAACAATACAGGAAGTACTACTGATGCTTCAGTTATTAATACAGTTCAGAATAACAATATTTACAATTTTAATTCTACGCCAGCTACAGTAGTTGGGAATGCTGGATGTTTTAATTTTCCATCGAGTGCAACTCCTAATACATGGGTGTTGAATAACCGCATTTATTGGACCAAAGCTATTCCAGCAACTTTTACAGCAGGTAATACTACGTTTTTTATTATTGGATTTGGAGGTTCATCATCTGGAAAACTTTCCAGAATAGAAGGTAATTTTATTGGAGGAACAGCGTCGGACGGAACAGGAACGGCTACTTTTACTCCTGCGGGTTCTCTTACAATTGTTGCAATAAATGGGCAATCCAATTTTACGGTTAAAGACAATACTATATTTGGCATCTCAAGTAGTTTGCCAAATGGGTTTAACGGAATAGTACTTGGATCGAGTTATACGAATGCCGATGCAGGTGATATTTCTGGAAATACCATTCGTGACATAACTGTTACAGGTGGTGCAAATAACGCTTCAATAAACGTAATTAACCGTACAGCAGCTGCAGCAACATTTTCCCGTAATGTAACTAATAATACCATTTATAATATCTCTTGTACAGGAGCTTCCATTGCCAACAGAATGCTGATTCGTGGTATTTACATGCAGGGAACATGTACCAGTAATTCTAATTTCACAGGCAATAATATTTCTAATTTCACTTCTGGAAATGGATCTTCAACAGCTGCTAGTTTTGCTATTGCTATGGATTTACAACTTTACACAAGTGTTGTTGAAAAGAATTTAATCTACAATATTAATACTTTTGGAACAACTGCTGTAGCAAGTACTAAAACATCTTATGGTATTCGTATAACAGGAAGTAACAATGTGAGCTATAATGGCGTAACTGGCACTGAAATTAAAAACAATATCATTTGTTTGGGAACTCAAATGACAGACAATCCGGCTATGATTTATGGTATTTATCAGGCAGCAGCCAATGCTATCACCGACCCTTGTAAAATTTACAACAACACGGTATATATTGGAGGCTCTGCCTTTTCGACAGCCGCAATAGCACATTCAAGTTATGCATTTTTCCGCACAGGAGTAGTTCCTGTAAACGATATACGTAATAATATTTTCTCGAATCAACGTTTGGTAAACGGTGGCACAGCCAATCAGTATGCATTTAGTGTGGCTGCTCCAGCCGATGTGGCCACCATGACAAAAAACCTTTATCAATACAATGGTAAATTAGGTGCTATTGGTACTGGTGCTGTAACAACTTATGCTGATCTGACTGAATGGAATACTGCAAGAACAAGTCCGTTATCAACAGATGCTAGTTTGGATAATGCTGTTCCGGGATTTGCTGATGCTACCGGAACAACACCTGATATGCATATTTCTTCAGCTAACTCACCAGCTAATCAATCGGGTGTGGTTATTTCTAGTGTAACCGATGACTTTGCCGGAGCCACTCGTGCCGATTATACTCCAAGTGATTTGGGAGCTTATGTAATTGCCGGCTCTACCACAGTAGAAACTGCCGCTGTTCAAAAGTACAATGTTTTTGCTATCAATAATGCTATTGTTTTCAATAACTTAAGTGGGCAAACTGCACGTGTTTATTTATTGAGTGGACAGTTGCTAAAAACAGTAACTTTAAACTCCGATTCTTACGCAATGCAAATAGCAAAAGGATTTTACATGGTAAGTGCAAATGGACAAAATGTAAAAGTAATTGTTAAATAAGGGCGTAAATTTGATTTAATTTTTAGTAAAAACCTGTTGTGAAGCTATTCCACGGCAGGTTTTTATTTTGTTATCCAATTGTACATACAATTTTATCATTTTATACATAGTCTGCGAAATTATATCCTTTATATTTGTCGGAGATAAAAATAAAAACAATAAATTTAATTCATTATGAAAAAACTTTTCGCAACTGTTAAGACTCTTTTGAGTCTTATAATTGTGCTTGCATCTACTGCATTTTTTGCAACAAATGCCGAAGCACAATACCTTGATAACCTTACAGACGCATGGAGCAAAGCTCCTACTGCAGCTTATTCCACCCGCAAAGTAATTTCAACTTATAGCGGCCCTGCAATGAAACTTAGACGCAGTAGCGACAATGTGGAAATAGATGTGTTTTTTGATGCCAATGGTTGGGTTTCCTTATCATCGAATGTTGGCACAGCCGCATCGGGTAATATGTTGGTCGATTGGGTGGGCTTAAGTTCTGCTTTTGTTACTAAATGGTACGACCAAAGTGGAAATTTAAATCATGCCACATCGGTTGAATGTAGCGGTACTATCAATGCTGTAACTGCCGGAACTGCCATTGCTGGTACTGGTACTGCATTTAATGTAGAACTTGCTGCCGGAACAAATATTTATAGCGTATCAACCGGTGCATTATTAGCCACAGTTGGAGCTGCTGCACCAGCAAGCGCTACTGCATTTACAGCTGCCTCTGCTGTTACTATAGCTGCCGGCACCAAATTTTTTACCCGCGAAAGTCAGCCTCGTTTTATTAGTGGAGGAGTTATCGACGCCATGCCTAATGGTCGACCAGCTTTGTATTTGAATGAGGTACAAAATGGTGTTAGCACCAGTGGATTAACTACACCAATGATTTTAAGTGCCGATGCCAATGTAAATGTTTTTGCCGTTGCAAAAAGAACACAGCATAATTCGGGAAACAATGTGGCTCTTGTTTTAGGAAACTGGACGAATTTTAATACTGCCTCGGCAGGAAATTTTTCGGTAGGATTTTGGAATAATGTAGGTTTGGCTACTCGGTCTACAATAACAACAAGTTTAGCTACAGTATTAAATCAACCCTATGCAACACAGTTTTATATAAACGCAAAAAAAGCAGTTACTACAGCCGAAAATACCGGAATTGTTCAGTTAGATGCAGCAGGTGTTACTACAAGTAGTCCGGTTGTGGCAGGTGCTACTGCTTTCACTAATAGCACTAAATTGAATTTATTTCGCCCAATAAGTTTTGCTCCACGCGCACTCATGGGGTATTGCCCCGAAGTAATTTATTATGCAAGTACTACTGATGATGCGGTGTATAATACTACTGATGCCACTGCGTTACAAGCTGCTCAAAAAGCAAGTTACATGGATGCTGTAGCTGCATCTCCGGCTGTTACTGTTCAGGTTGGTGCATCCCAAACTTACCCTACAATACAAGCTGCTTATAATGCTTTGCCGTCTTTAATTACATCGCCTTATATTATCGAACTTCAAAGCGATTATGTTTCGTCATCTGAAACATTCCCAATTACGATGGTTTATAAAAGTGGTTCAAGTATGGCAAATACAATCACTATTCGTCCTGCCGTGGGTGTGTCTGCTACATTTAGTGGAACCACCGTTACACCAATATTTAAACTAAATGGTTCAAAATATGTGATTATCGACGGTCGTTCGGGTGGTGAAGGCTCAACCAAAAGTATTACTATAGAAAATAAAAGTGCCGATGCAAGTGCTTCAACAATTTTGATGTCAAACTCTGCCACCGGAAATAAAATTCAATACTGTACGGTTTTGGGTTCGGCTGTTTCTACCACTTCAATACCAACATCGGGTACAATTGTGATTGGTTCTACTACAGAAACTGTAGCGGGTTGTGCCGCCAATGTTGTTGATAATTGTGATGTTGCAAATGCTTCAACAGGTTTGCCTACTGTAGGTGTTTATTTGGTTGGATCAACTGGTTTTACTACCGAAGGAAGTGTAGTTACCAACAACAATATCTCTAATTATTTCAATCCAGGCGCATTTGTAAGTAGTGGAGTTTATGTAGGTGTTTTGGCGCAAGCTTCAACCATTACAGGCAATAAACTTTTCCAAACTGCAACGCGTACTTATACCGATGCCGGTTTGCATTATCCAATTAATATTAGTGCTACAACATCAGTAATTACTGATAATACAATAGGTTACAGCAGTTCAGCCGGTACCGGTACAATGACAATTGATGGAACTTTTGCACATAGATGTGTCGGTATTAATATCAACAAACCGGTTACAACTTTACAAGGAAACACAATTTCGGATATCGACTATACTTCGAGTTCGGTTGGAGGTACATATGATGGCGTTTTAGCGGGAATTTATTACACCGATGGAAACTTGCCTACTGTTATTCAATCGAAACCAACTACGATAAGAAACTTGAAACTACGTTTCACATCCAATACTCCTATGGGCATTGTTGGACTTTCTTATTATGCTTTTAATGGGTCGGCAAATATTGCTTATACCAGTGTAAGTAACCTACAAGCTATTCCAACCGGCGATAATGCCAATACAATTGCAGGAAACGTAATTGGAATCTATTCATTTGGTCCTTATGGCGGTTCTAATAAATTCAATACGGTTTCAAACTTAAGTTGTGGCGTCGAAGGTAGTAATGCAGCACATCAAGTAACCGGAATTTCTGCAAATACTGGAAGTAATCAGGCTTTAACATCCGAACGTAACATGGTTTACAATTTAAATGCAATTTCTACAGGAGCATCTGTTATTACAGGTATAAATTGTTCGGCCGGTACAGCTACTGCTACTTTTAAAAACAATATTGTAAACTTAGGGAATGAAGTAACAAGCCCTGCCGAAATCAGAGGTATTTACAAATTGTCAGTTGGAAAAGATGTGATGTATCACAATACAATTTATATTGGTGGAACAACTTCAGGTACAACAGCTAACACTTATGCTTACTACCGCAATACTGCTACTCCAACTGTAATCGGTGAGGCAGTTCAAAATAATATATTTGTAAATAAACGTACAGGTGGCGCTACAGGTATGCATTATGCCCTAAAAATGTTGAATGCCGCTGATTATTCGGGTGGTTTCATAGCTTGTACTTATAACTTGTTACAAGTAGCTGACGATGCTTCGGCCAAATTGGCTTATATAGGAGTTGATATTGCTGATTTTGCTGCATTCAATAGTTCATTTTCAAACTTTGCAACCGGCAGTAAAAATGCCGATCCAATGTTTGTGGCGCCAACTTCAGCTACGCCTGATATGCATATATCGTCGCCTGGCTCGCAAGCTAACCAAACAGGTATGGTTATAGCAAGTGTTACCGATGATTATTATGGTTTGTTGCGCGCTGACTATACGCCTGTAGATATGGGTGCTGTAGTAATTAGCGGATCGACTACAATTGTGAAAAACACAAATCAAATAAAATTAAATGTTTATGCAGTAGTAAATTCTATTATTTTCAATAATTTAAGTGGAAGTACTGCTACAATTTATTCATTAAATGGTCAGTTGCTAAAATCCGTTTCATTAACTTCTGATAAAGTGTCCGTGCCAAGCGCAAAAGGATGTTATATTGTTAAAGTTGGAACTGAAAATGCAAAAGTGTTGGTTAAATAAGTGAACATATAATTTTTGATTATGTAATTGAATAACCTGTTGGGAAAATGTGCCTGACAGGTTATTTTGTTTAATATAGCTTGCTTTTATAGATAAAAGCAAAGTTTGTTATTATTTTATACCCTAACATATTTTATTTTATACCTATCACATAATCACAGACGATATATCTTTGCCATTATTAATTGTTTAAATAAATATTATATCATGAAAAAATTAATTACTTCAAAAATTCTTGTGGCAATTATGGCCATTGGTTGTTGTGCTACACTTAGTGCACAAACAGTTATTAAAGTAGGTGCCGGTCAAGGCGAAAAACAAAAAACCATCCAGATGGCTTACGATTCGATTGTACCAGCTACCGTTGCCGAAGCTTACGTGCTCGAAATTCAAAACGATTACGATCCTACTACAGAAGTGTATCCGATTACACTGAAAGCAAAAACGGGTGCGTCGGCTACCAATAACATTACCATTAAACCGGCTACAGGCGTTAAAAAATCATTGTCTAACCCGAGTGTTTCAAAAATGTTTTCGGCAGTTGCATTCGAAAGCGGAGTTACCACAATCACATTACCAAGTGTTACAGGTATTTCTATTGGTCAATCGGTATGGGGCTTAGGTTTGCTTACTAACGTTACAACCGGTTCTTATGTAACAGTTACTGCTGTGGATGCAGGAACAAATACAATTACAATTTCAAATGCTACCACATCGCTTCAGACAAGCACAACGATTTTTGTAGGAACTATCCAAACGCAAACAGTATTGTTTAGTGGTGCAAAATATGTGACAATTGATGGCGTTTCGCGAACAGGTAATACCGGACTAACTCTCGAAAATCCAAATTTAATTAACTGTCAGACAGTAATGTTTACAGCCGGAGCTCAATACAATACCATTAAAAATTGCTATGTAAAAGGTGCAAACCAAAGTGGACAGTTTAATAATGGTACAAGCGGTCAAATTTATTTTAATGCAGGTGAAAATGACTTCAATACGATTGATAATTGTGATATTTGTGATATTGATGGTTTACCAATGCCAATATGTATGGTAACTTTCTGTGCGGCAGGTGCGTCAAACAACAACGACAATACAGTTTCTAATTGTAAATTATACAATATCGCTACAGAGTTCTCTGTAAACGGTAATGCCGGATTTTTTCAATTCCCAAGTGGAAACGGTACCAACACCTACAATAGTAATATTTTGAATAACCGTATGTATTGGACTAAACCGGCAGTTATCAACCTTAGCATTACTTGTATTGGTTATGGTGGAAGTCATAATGGATTAGGTAATCGTATTGAAGGTAACGTAATTGGCTATGGTGCTGCCGATGGAACCGGTGTTGCTACCATAACAGCTCGTCAAACCGCAACAGCTTTAACATTCTACGGTATTATTAATGCCAAAAATGCAACCGTGCTTAATAATACAGTAGGAGGACTTAATCTGACTGTAAAAACATTTGGAGGGATAACAACTCAATCATATTCAGCTACATCTGTTGATCCAAATACTTATTTCTCAGGAAATACGGTAAAAGATGTTACAGTTACAGCTACTGCTAATGGTGCTACTGCTCAAGGTATGATGATAAGTACGCAATCGGCTTTTGCTGCAAATGTAAAAAATAATACTGTTGACAATATTGCACTGACTGCAGGTCCTGCATTTTCATGTGTGGCAACAGGTATTGATGTTGCGGGTACTCCCGTAGCTGCTTCAGCATTTAACTACTCTGGCAATAAAGTTTCGAACATTTTAGCTGGAGATGAATTTTCTACTTCGGCTAATATCGCTTATGGTATTAAAATCAATCAGGGTGTAACAGTATGTACCAAGAATCTTATTTATAATATTAGAGCTATTAATAATGGTACTACTGCTATAGTTCGTGGTTTGCAAACAGCGGGTAGTGCTGCCGGACAATTAATTTCAAACAATATAGTTCGTATTGGTAATTCTGTATTAGGCGATGCTTCCAACACTGCATTGTATCAGGGTGCTGCAACAAACGTTGATCATGCTGTTAAAATTTACAATAACACACTATACATTGGTGGCGCAGCTCCTATAACTGCAACAAAACCATCTTTTGGATTTTTTCATACCGGCTTAGCTCCTAAAAACGACATGAAAAACAATATAATTGCTAACAAACGTGCCGTTGGTAATGCCGAAGCGCATTATGCCATGCAAACAACTACTTTATTAGAAATTGCAAGTTCAGATTATAACATGTTTCAGTTTGGTAAATATTTTGGTAATGTTGAAGCTGCCAATGCCGAAACACTTGAATTATGGGCAAGTGCGTTTTCTTCACCTAACAATGTTTTTGATGCACATAGCTCTGTTGCCGATCCTAAATTTGTTGCTCCAAATGCCGATGTTCCAAATATGAATTTACAAGAAACTTCTCCTGCTAAAGGAACCGGAATAGCATTGGCTGATGTAACAACAGACTTCAACGGATTTGCTCGTACTACTATGGATATTGGTGCGTTAGCTTATGGTTCGATAAGTGGTGTAAAACAAACTATCGAAAATGAATTGTCGGTTTACACCACAAAAAATAATATCGTTGTAAACAACCAAATGGGTCAAACTGCACGTGTTTATTCTCTTTCTGGTCAGTTGGTTAAAACAGCTGTTTTACAATCGGATAAAGAAAATATTTCTGTAAATAATGGATTTTATATTATTAGAATAAATAGTTTAGTTTCAAAGGTTCTGGTTAAATAAGTGAATGGTTTTTAGTTAACAAAAATTACCGGAAATCCCCGGCAGATAGTATTTCTGTTGGGGATTTTTTTTTAAAAAGAGCCCCATAATCCCCTAAATGGGAAATAAAGAGATATTACTATTGAAATATTTGAACAATATGAAAATCTATATGAGAAAAATACAAAACAAAAGTAACTTCTATTCCCCATTCAGGGGGTTAGGGGGCTTCTTCAGGGGGTTAGGGGGTCTCTTTTTTATATTATGCTCTGAACTTCATGCTCAGCTTCCATATAATATGGATATGGTGCATCATAATCCGGGTGAAGTTCGGTTTTTGACCAATTACGACAAGTGCGAAGTGATTAAAGAAGCTGGTGCCAAAGGCAAAGTTTTTTATTTGTTCGATTCGGGCGTTTTGGGTCTAAATTGGTCTACTTTCGATTCCACTGCTTTGCCCGTTGGTTCGGCCGACCGAACATGGATTGATGCTAAGGCTGCTGAAACAACACAACGTTACAACGCCGCCAAAGCTTCCGGACTCGAAGTGTATTGCATGTCCGACTTGCTGCTTTTCCCCAAAAAATTGCTCGAAAAGTATGGCATGACTACCCGTTTCAAAGACATAAATGATACGCTCACACAGCGACTTTTACGCGAGGAATTGCGCATGATGTTTCGCGATTTTCCACAGCTCGATGGCATAGTAGTGCGCATTGGCGAAACCTATATACAGGATGCGCCTTACCATTTAGGTGGTATAAACAATAAAACATCATCAACTGTAATTATTCCCTTAATGCAGATTTTGCGCGAAGAAGTTTGTGTAAAGTTGAATAAAAGGGTGTTTTTTCGTACTTGGTGGAGTTTCGACTCCAACCAAACTACTTACAACGAAGTAAGTAATGCTGTAGAGCCACATGCCAATCTTATTTTTAGCGTAAAACATTGCGAAGGAGATTTCCATCGCGGAAATCCGTTTAGTAAAGTGCTTGGAACCGGGCGCCACAAACAACTGGTAGAAGTGCAGTGTGCCCGCGAGTACGAAGGCAAAGGTGCATTCCCCAATTATATTGCTAATGGCGTGATAGAAGGTTTTGAAGAATATAAAAACACCATGCCAACGGCGCCTTACACCAGCCTACGCCAGTTATACAACAATTCTCCACTTTTTTCGGGCGTTTGGACATGGTCGAAAGGTGGAGGCTGGGATGGACCTTATATTCAGAACGATATGTGGAATGAACTGAATACTTGGGTAATGCTCAATTGGGCTCAACATCCTGCAAAAAGCGAGGCCGAACTTTTCAATAGCTATGCAACTTCAATTTTAGGTTTGAGTGGTACTTCGCTATCGCAATTCCGTACGCTGGCCTTGTTATCGGCCGATGCGGTAATTCGCGGTCACCGTTCCACTTTTGCCGACATTGATGTATGGTGGACCCGCGACCAGTATATCAGCGCACCACCTTCGATACCTACCGATGCCACTAAAAAAGTGCGGGTGTTGAGTCAAAAAGTGGAAGCAGTGCGACTCTTCGAACGCATTGTGCGCTTAGCTGATAGCATTCAAATGCCCGACCCTGTAAATAAAAAATATATGCAGGTATCGGCTCGTTATGGTTTGTATGTGCATCGGATTTACGAAACGGCTTTTCAACTCAAATACTGCTCGCTCGACCCGCAAAGTTCGCGTGTAAAAATTGATAGTTTATTGGCAGCTTACGATAATATTTGGGCTGAATACCGAAAGTTTGGTGCCGACAATCCCGAATGCCCAACACTTTATACCGAAAAAGCATTCCGTAACACGAATACAGGAAGTATTGGTGAATTTGTGGCCACCATGCGTCAATCCATTCAGGGCATGAATGGTACGTATTTTACAAATCTGCAACCCGGCATTTTATCCAATATTATTACGCTTGAATTAAATCCCGAAGTGGGGAAAAAACTGTACAGCGACCGTACGTATCTCTATACAGAAGTACCGATGGTTCTAAAAAATGCCGAATATGTGCTGTGGAAAAACGATTACAAAAATTACACAACTAATCCAATGTTAAGTTTCAGTGTCAATACCAACGGAACTGTTTACATTGCTCATGACGACCGATTGAATCGTCCTGCTTGGCTAACCGCCAATTATAGTATTACTAATTTCAGCTTTGCAGTGCCCGACACACGCATGACACTGTTTTCGAAAATTGCCAAAAATGGTGAAGTTATTAGTCTGGGAGAAAATCACAATCAGGGAGGTTTAAACAACTCAACACTTTACATCCCATTTTTTGTGCCTGATGCACCTTCGGAAATTGATAATTTTAAAGCAGCATCTAAAATCAAGTTTTTCAATACAAACAATCTATTGAATATAGAAATTCCAACTGTGCTTTTGGATGCTAATTGTGTCGTTTCGGATATATCGGGACGAGTTGTAAAAACAATACAAATATGCCATGAGTTTACACAAATTCAATTACCAAAGGGTTTTTATATAATCCAAATCATTAGAAATCAACAAGCTATATTTATAAGTAAAAAAAATCATGTAATTTAAGATGTCAAAAATATATTTATTTACAATCGCCTTTTTGTGTTTTGCAACAACAATTTTTGCTCAAACTGCTACCACCACATTCTACATCGACCCTGTAAAAGGCAATGATGCTGCCACAGGCACATCTAAATCGCAAGCTTTCCGAACAATTACTCAAGCTCAGAAAGCAGTTCGTAAAGCTGTTCCCACAATGACATCGGATATTTACATCTGGCTATGCGGTGGCGATAATCAACTTACCGAACCAATCGTTTTTGGTAACAACGATGGTGGGCAAAATGCTTATAAAGTCATTTACAAAGCCTGTAAAAATGAACAGGTGAACATTCACGGTGGCATGCCTGTAAATGGTTGGAAACTATTTGATAAAACTAAAAATATTTGGTGCGCTACCATACCTGCTGGGTTGGATAGCCGTCAGCTTTTTGTGAATGGCGTACGCGCGCAACGTGCCCGCAGCATTGGCAAGGAGAAACGCTGGATAATTTCGGATAGTATCGGGCATCTCACTTCCGATTTATCTTTTTTGAAATGGAAAAATCCATCAAATGTAGAATGTGTGTACCGCGAAATATGGACTGCGCCCCGCTGTGGAGTGATGCAATTTAAACAAGTGAACGATACCACTTTGCGCATAGAAATGAAGCAACCGGGATGGCGTTATTGTCGCAATAAAGGAATAACCTCGACACGCACGCCTTGGTATTTCGAAAATGCATACGAATTAGTAGATGAAGTAGGGGAGTGGTACTTGGATAAAATGGGAGCCATTTCAGGAAAAATAAATACTGTTTTCTATAAATTAGCCGAAAATCAGAAAATTGAAAGATTGACTTTCACATTGCCTCTTGCCGAAAAACTTTTTGTGGTAAAAGGTGAATCGGCTGAAAAACCTGTTCGGAATTTAGTGTTCGAAGGACTGAATTTCAGTTACACCACTTGGCTTCGCCCTAATGGCAACAACGGCCACTCCGATGCACAAAACAATGTACTACGCGAAACAAAATCGGCACATGGTGAAATGATGGCTGATGGAGCTGCACTTTCGATGCATTTTGCACACAATATCAGGGTGGAAAATTGTAGTTTTACAAAACTCGGGTGTGCCGGTATCAACATGTTTGCAGGTTGTAAAAATAACGAAGTGAACCGTTCGTATTTTTACGATATTGCAGCCACAGGCATACAAATGGGCGACTACAAACGCTGGAAAGAGTTTGAAAGTGACGATAGTCATTTTCCTTCTAATAAAAATATGATACTGAGTGGCAACAAAATAACCAACAACCACATCGAAAACTGTGGTGTGGAATACCGTTCGGCTACGGGTATTGCTGCTGCTTTTCCGGTGGATATGCTGATACAAGGAAATACGGTCATGAATATGCCTTACTCGGGCATGCACATTGGTTGGGGTTGGACAACTTTTGCGCAAACGGTAATGAAAAACAACCGCATCAGCCATAATTTCGTGCAAAACGTAATGCTCGAATTGGCCGATGGAGGTTCTATTTATACACTCGGAGGGAACGAAAAAGACCAATGGAGCTACATTCACGATAATTACATGAACCGTGTGATGTGGGGGCAGTGCGTGTATATGGACAATGGCAGTTCGTTTTACAAAATTGATAATAATGTGTACAAAGATGGCGACGATTACAATGTGAAAATCAATTCGGGAAGTCATGATATACATGTCACAGGCGTGTATTCCAACAAAAAACAGGATTTGGTAGGCAAAACAGGATGCTTCAATTACAGTATCGACAGCACCCAACTTTTTAGCAAAGAAAACAAAGTAATTGTGGAAAATATCCGCAAAAATGCAGGAGCATTTGAGTATTTCCAACAAGCATGGAGTGTTTATCCCGACCTGATGACTTACGAAGCCGAACATGCCGAAGTGGGAGGAAAAGTGTATGCCACAGCCGGAATTGGCACACAGGTTTTTGGTTATTCGGGCATGGGCTTTTTGGCTGGTTTCGATCGAAAAGCACTGGGCGAAGTGGTGTTTAAATTTAATGTTTCAAAAGCAGGTAATTATAGGCTTGTGCTGAAATACTCTGCCGGTAAAGGCTGGGAAGATAAAATGCAATGTGCTGTAAATAAGGCTAAAAGTAGTGATTTGATTTTGAAGCCAACTGCTACCAAAAGTGTTTGGGCAAACAGCATTACAACTGTAAAACTCAAAAGAGGAGTGAATAGTGTTCGTATTTTTAATACAGAAATCAATAAAAACCATTTATTTATCGATAAATTGAGTTTCGAGCTTGTAAAATAAATACAAATATACTGCCCCAAACCCCTAAAGGGGCTTAAAGAGTGGTATACGAAGTTATTTACAATTTATTGAAATATTTATAATTTAAGAGACGAAAGTAACTTCACATCCTTTAGGGGCTTGGGGCAGATTAAAAACGTCTGAAACTTATTTCTTTTTCCTTTTTTTTACCTTTTGTGTCCTTTTGTGGTTAAAAAACTAATCTAATGGAGAAAAAATATCTATTTTACAGCTTAATCTTTTGGTTTTTTGCAACAGCAAATACTGCCGAAAATTACCGTTTTGGCAGTATAAAAACCAAAGATGGTTTGTCCGACAATCAGGTGAATTGCATACTCAAGGACAGCAAAGGTTTTATATGGCTCGGCAACCGAAATGGTCTAAACCGCTTTGATGGCACGAAAGTAAAAGTGTATCAGCACAGCAAGGACGATTCGTGCTCCATATCCAACAATTATATCTTGTCCATCGAGGAGGCTCACGATAATCGCCTTTGGATTCGAACATTTAGTGGAGTGGTTATTTTTAATCCTGCTACCGAAAAATTCGACCGCAATATTCAAGCTGAATTCAATCGTTGGGGGAATAAAGATGGCGAATTAACATTTCATTGTATTGATAGTCATAAAAATGTATGGCTCACCGGACGCGATTTTTTATATTGCTACAATGTGAAAAAATTGCTTTTTGCAAAGTTCCCGAAAAACAAAAACTACATTCTGCAATATGGTAATATTCAAAATATTGTGTCTCAAAAAAATCGGTATTGGATAGTTTACAACAAAGGTTTTATTGAAGAGCGAGATTATAAAACCCACCGATTGATAAAGGAATATAATATTTTAGCCAATTTCGATTCGAACACAATAGAGTCGTTCAACCAGCTTTTTGTGGACAGCGATTCTAATTTGTGGTTTTACAGCATGGGTGATGGCATAGCCTACTACAACCGAAAAGAGAATAGTTGGACAAAATTTAAAAAAAACTCGAACTATCCATCTATTACAAGCAATATTATCAATCAATTAACCGAAGATAAAAACGGTTTAATTTGGATTGCTACCGACCAAGGCGGTTTAAATATTTACAACAAAAAAACAGGACAATTTCAGCAAATTGCTTATAACGAAAACAATGTGCATGGTATTTCGCACAATTCACTTCAGTGCGTGTATTGCGATAATATGGGCATAATGTGGATAGGTACATTTAAGCAAGGATTGAATTTTTATCATCCCAATATCCTTAAATTCGAAACCGAAAGGGCTGTGCCGAATAATCCTTATAGTCTGCCATTCAACGATGTAAATGTATTTTTGGAAGATAAAGCGGGCAATTTGTGGCTTGGCTCAAATGGTTATGGTTTGGCTCGCAAAGATAAGATAACCGGAAAATTTACCGTTTACAAACATCAACCATCAAATCCCAATTCGTTGCCCGGAAATGTGATTGTGTCTTTGAAAAGCGATGCGCAAGGTCGTATTTGGATTGGTACTTACCTTGGCGGATTAAGTTGCTATGATGGACACAGGTTTACAAATTATTTCCGTAATGGTCAGAGCAAGAACAGTTTATCTTCGAACAGTATTTGGGATATTGTGTTCGAACCAAACGGGAATATGTGGTTAGCTACCCTAGGTGGTGGTGTGGATGGTTTCGACTCGAAAATGAATAGAATTGCCCATTTAGATATGGGCCGTGGCGCTTTGAAATCACAATTTGTAATTTCCCTTACTATGGATTATCCGTTTCTGATAATCGGCTCAGCTGGTGGTGTGGATACTTACAACCTTGTTGAGAACAAGTTCGATAATTTGTTCGACTACCAAAAAGGTGAAAATGAAATAGTGAGCAGTCATGTGAATTTGGTATTTAAAGATAGCAGAGGTCTTTATTGGATTGGAACATTAGAGGGTATGAACTGTTATAATCCACAAAAAAAAGAGCTTTTGTTGTATACCGAAAAGGATGGTTTGCCTGATAATGTGATTCAAACTATTGTAGAAGATGAAAATTCTGACTTGTGGATTTCGACAGTGAAGGGTGTGTGTCAACTCCGATTTATGGGTAAACCAAATGAGATTAAACCACTTTTTGTTAGCTATAACGAAAAAGATGGCCTCGAAAACTCGACACTTAATTTCAAAGCCGCCATACGAACTTCGAACAATCGAATTTATTTTGGAGGTGTGAGTGGTGTGAATTATTTTGATTTGAATAAGCTGAAAAACAAGGTGAACGAAGGGAATATCGTATTTACCAATTTTCAGATTTACAATCAGAATATCGTGGCTGGAAAAAAATACGACAGACAATTGGTTCTGGAAAAAAGCATTACCGAAGCCCCCAAAATCACTCTCCGACATAGTCAGAATTTTTTTTCTATTGAGTTTGCAGCACTTAATTACTATATGCCGCAGGTTACGCATTACCTCTATAAACTCGATGGATTTAATTCGCAATGGATTAAAACCAACGAAAATAGTTCGCTGGCTACATTCACAAACCTAGGTCCCGGAAAATATACGCTTACCGTAAAGGCTGTTTACAAAGGCGGTGCTGTGAGCAATAACGAAGCTCAAATACAAATAGTGGTACTTCCTCCCTGGTGGCTTTCGGGTTGGGCAAAGTTTGGCTATTTTTTACTTGTTTTGCTGGCACTTTATGTTGCTTACAGGCAGTTGCAGCTACGTATCAAGCGCAATCACGAACGCATGGAAGCCGAAAAAGAACATAAGTTGGATGAAATGAAATTGCAGTTTTTTACGAATATCAGTCACGAGTTTCGCACGCCACTAACATTAATACTTACACCGCTCGAAAATTTAATAAACCAAACTTTCGACACACACATTCGTGGTCAGCTCGAGATGATGCGCCGCAATGCCAACCAATTACTAACCTTGGTAAATCAAGTGCTCGATTTTCGAAAACTCGAAATTACAGGTCAGGAATTGGTTCTTGCTAAAGGTGATATTGTTGATTTTGCCAAAGAATTGTTCCTTTCGTTCAACGAAGGTTTCGAAAAAAAGCAAATATCTGCTCGTTTTTCGAGTCCGGTAAAGTCGCTTTGGGTAAATTTTGATAGTGATAAATTTCGAAAAATACTCACGAACTTACTTTCAAATGCGTTAAAATTCACACCGGAAAGAGGTGAAGTAAAACTCGATATGTTGGTAGATTTACAACGCGAATCGAAAAAAGTGGTGGTGCGTTTTGATGTTATAGATACCGGAATTGGCATTGCCGAGGAGTATCAGCAGCGTGTGTTCGATAGTTTCTATCAAGTTCCGCAAACCACTCAAACGCTTCAAGGCAGTGGTATAGGTCTGAATCTGGTGAAAAAATACATCGAATTGATGCATGGAACCATTGAGCTTAAAAGCGATTTTGATAAAGGAAGCACTTTTAGTGTAATTGTGCCGCTCGAACTTATCGAGTCATCGCATGATACTGCTATTTACATCAGTAAAACTAATAATCCGTATGTTCATAAAAATGAGATAATTAATCCCAATTTGCCGGTATTGTTGCTCGTGGAAGATAACGAGGATGTGCGAACAATTTTACGAGATATTTTGATAGAAATTTATCAGATAGTTGAAGCGGAAAACGGTCAGTTAGGACTTGAAAAGGCGCAGGATATAGTGCCCGACTTAATTATTTCGGACTTGATGATGCCTGTGATGGATGGCATGGAAATGTGTAAAGCGCTGAAAGGGGATATTCGTACCTCGCACATTCCGATATTGATGCTGACGGCTAAAATGTCCGATGAGGCAAAAATGCAAAGCCTCCAAATTGGTATAGAGGATTATATTACCAAACCATTCAATATGGAATCGTTGCTACTCAAAGTGCAAAACATCAAAAACCGGCAACGCGCTTCGCAACAAAGTTTTCAGGCAAAAATGGAAATCACAACCAAAGAAATCCAAATCACTTCGCTGGACGAAAAACTTATTCAGAAAGCTATACTGCTGGTCGAAGATAATATTTCGAATGCCGAATTCTCGGTAGAGGAATTAAGTCAACTTCTGAATATGAGCAGAGTGAATTTATATAAAAAGTTGCTTGCCATTACAGGAAAATCGCCCATAGAGTTTATTCGCGTCATACGCCTGAAACGTTCGGTGCAGTTATTGGAAAAAAGTCAGCTCTCGGTAGCTGAAATAGCTTACGAAGTGGGGTTCAACACACCGCGCTATTTTAGTAAATATTTTAAAGAAGAATATAAACTAACACCAAGTGAATATCGTGAAAAACTAACTAAACAATTGAATTAAAAGTACTTTGACTCTGCACTTATCAATTTGCACATATATTTGTATCATTTTAGATAGTACCTCCAATTTTTGTTATGCTACTTTTGTCTGACTTAATTCAGAAAAAGTACATGAAAAAAACATTCCTATTGCTAGCAGCGGCCTTTTGCACAATCGCGATGTGGTCGCAAAGTAAAATTACCGGAAAAGTTACTGACGAATCGGGGCTACCATTAATTGGTGTTTCGGTAATGGAAAAAGAAACTGCCGGACCTGCCACGAATGGTACAGTTACCGACTTAGATGGCAATTTTGCTCTTTCCACCAAAAAAAATCAAGGGGAAATAGTGTTTTCATACATAGGTATGAATTCAGCGGTTAAAGCTTTCAAAGCAAGTGCTGTAATCAACGTGAAACTTAATGCGTCGTCTATTAATATGGACGAAGTGGTGGTTGTGGGCTATGGTTCGCAACGAAAAGTGAGTGTGGTGGGTGCAATTTCTACGGTTACTACCAAAGACCTTGTGCAAAGTCCGGCTGCCAACCTCAGTAATGCTTTGGCTGGTCGGCTGACGGGATTAACTACCGTACAAAATACCGGACAGCCTGGAAAAGATGATGCCAGCCTTTATATTCGTGGTCGAAGTACCTGGGTGAATTCAAGTCCGCTATTTATTGTGGATGGTGTGGAACGCGATAATTTTACGCAGGTAGATGCCAACGAGGTAGAGTCAATTTCAATCCTGAAAGATGCCTCGGCTACAGCGGTGTACGGTGTTCGCGGTGCAAATGGTGTATTAATTATTACCACTAAACGCGGTCAGGAACAAAAACCGGAAGTAAGCCTTTCGGCACAATATGGGTTGCAGTCGCCCACCCGTTTGCCAAATTACCTCCGTTCGTACCAAACTGCTTTATTACGAAACGAGTCTTATTTAAACGATGGCTATTCAGCCGAACAATTGCCTTTTCAACCAGATGCTCTTGAAGCTTTCCGCACAGGTTCCGACCCCTATCATTATCCCGATGTAGATTGGTACGACCAGGTTTTACGCAAATCGACTCCCCAAAGTCAGTACAATGTAAACGTTCGTGGAGGAACTAAAACAGTGCGTTACTTTGTTTCGTCGGGTTATTTTTTTCAAAATGGCTTATTCAAAACCCAAGACCATGCCGATTACAATACCAACTTTAAATACAACCGTTTTAATTTCCGTTCCAATTTAGATATTGATGTTTCGAAGGAGCTTACTTTGTCGGTAAGTATTTCGGCACGTATGGAAGATACTAACGAACCCGGAAACTCGTATTATGCTGGTGCCGAAAAACAAAATGCTTTCGAATCGCTCACACGCACTCCACCTTACGAAGCTCCATTGTATCAGGCTAATGGCAAGCCCGGAATCGGTTCAATGGGAACAAATCCTTGGTTGCGCATCAATGGTTTTGGATATACAAAAAACAAAAAAGATGTTGTGGAATCGAACGTTAACCTGCGATACAATCTCGATAAATTTGTGAAAGGTTTAACTGCCAAAGCATTGGTTTCGTACGATAGTTATTACTCACAACAATGGCGTTACACCAAAAATACGGCAGCTTACCGTCTCGATTCAGCTCCCGGCGAGCCCGATTTATACACCATTGTGGGCGAAGATACCGAACTAAAATCGGCAGGTGGTGGTGCCAGCAGTTACCAAAAAATATACCTCGAAGGTTCTTTAAACTACAATCGTAAATTTGGAAAAAATAATGTTACTGGCTTGATTCTGGGCAACCTGGAGGACAAACAGTTTGGCGGTACATATATTCCTTATCGATATATGGGTTTGGTGGCGCGTGCTACTTACGATTACGACCAACGCTATTTAGCCGAAGTTAACATGGGCTACAACGGTTCCGAAAACTTTGCACGCGGCAAACGATTTGGTTTTTTTCCCTCATTATCTGCCGGCTGGGTGGTTTCTAACGAAAAGTTTTTTAAAGAATCTACTTCATTTATTGATTTTCTGAAAATTCGTGCCTCGTATGGTATGGTTGGTAACGACCGCATTGGAGGAAGCCGTTTTATGTATTCCGAAGAATATTCTACACGCGATTCGTGGGTGGCGCCTTCCGTGCCTTATTTTGGATACAGCGGATCAACAGTTAATATTGTAACGCTTTCGCGTATTGCAAATCCCGATTTGACATGGGAAAAATCGAACAAATATAATTTCGGTGTGGAAACAAATTTTTGGGACGACAAAATTTCAGTCAATCTGGATGGATTTTTGGAATATCGTCGCGATATTTTGATGGATAGAAAATCACTCCCTACATATTTGGGCGTTACGCCACCTGCCGGAAACTTAGGTCGCACCACAAACAACGGTTTGGAGTTCGAAACAAAATTCAATGATAAAATTGGCAACGATTTTAAGTATTGGTTAAAAGCAAACTACAGTTTTGCAAAAAATAAAATAACTTACAAAGATGAGCCTGTAAATAAAATAGCATGGCAAAAAGAAGAAGGTCGTTCTATTGGACAGTTTTTTGGTTATCAGGTGCTTGGAATGTTCGATATTGCCGATTTTGAAGCCGATGGTTCTTTGAAGAGTCAATACGCCCGCCAGTTGGTTGGCGAAGCTCCTAAACCCGGCGATTTCAGGTATGCCGATATTAATACAGATGGTGTGGTCGACGACCGCGATAAGGTAGCTATTGGTAACTCCGACATTCCTGAATCTACTTATGGTTTTTCGTATGGTTTTTCGTATAAAAACTTCGATTTCAGTATGATGTGGCAAGGCGCTTTTGGTGTAAGTCTGAATGTAACTAACGAAAGTATGTACGAGTTTTGCGAACGTGGCAAAGTGTTAGATATTCATCAGGGTCGATGGGCTTATTATACTGACCCATTTACGGGCGAATTGGTAGACACACGCGCTACAGCTACTTATCCAAGACTTCACTCGCAAAGCTCCAGCCCTAACTGGACCACTAACAGCTTTTTTCTTTACGACTCAAAATATTTAAAGCTCCGAAACATTGAAATTGGCTACACACTGCCAAACAGAGCTCTTAAAGTGTTGGGAATAAAACAAATGCGCATGTATGCCACTGGTCAAAATTTACTCACGCTCACAAACGTTAAGCAGGTTGACCCCGAAGGTCCCGGTTATGGTGGAAATAAAGAGCGCGGTTGGAATTACCCTCAATTGGCAATTATTAATTTTGGTTTGAATGTTACTTTTTAATTTTTTGTAAAAATGAGAAAATACAGCCTATATTTCATAGTAATTCTTCTGATTACACTCACAAGTTGCGAAGATTTTTTAGATAAAAAATCGAGCGCATTGTTAACTTCCGAACAGGTTTTTGGCGATCCGGTTCAGTTTCAGAAATTTCACGACGATATTTATACTTACCTGCATTATTGGCCGGGCGATTGGGCTTGTCAGTCATTTGGTGGTTTGGGGCGCATTGGTTATTCGTCGTTCGAAGGTGCTACCGACCTTGCCGAAGCGTCGCGCGATGTGGCTGGCACCAACGCCGGTTTTAATCTTGGCAACTGGTCGAAAAATGCTTACGGAATGCAGGTGGAGCTTATCTGGCCTTGGAATGGTTCGTATGCAGGCATTCGCCGATGTAACGTAGTGCTCGAAAAAGTGGATTCCGTACCGAACTTGTCGCCCGAAAAAGTAAAAGCCTACAAAGGTGAAGCACTATTTTTGCGTGCGTTTTTTTATAGCGAATTGATAAAACGCTATGGTGGTGTACCTTACATTACTAAATCGTTGGCAATAGACGAGAATATGGATTTGCCTCGCGAAGCTTACGATACCTGTGTAGCCAAGATTATAAAAGACCTGGATGCTTCATTCAATTATTTGACGCTCGAAAAACCGTTTGGGCCACAAGGTGGACAGGCTGCCACCGATTTAGGTCGCCCAACAAAAGGAGCTGCACTAGCGCTCAAAGCCAAAGTATTGCTTTATGCAGCCAGTCCAATTAATACCGAACCCTACACCGTAAGTATAGGCGGTCGCAATCCCGATTTATATTTTACCGAAGTGCCCAATACCGATGCCGAAAAACGCCAAATGTGGATAAATGCTGCTACGGCTGCTTACGAAGTGATAAAAATGGGTGAACAGCAGTCGCAATATGGATTGCTCGACTCAGCTAATTACCGTAATATTTTTTACGGCGATGCTACTAATAAAGAAGTGATTTTTACGCGTGTTGATGGCAACTGGTCGTTTGGTGGCGGAAAGGCGCTTACTGGTTGGATTAGTTTTGCCGATTATGGTGCTTCGAAAGGTTATGGTGGAAGTGCCGGTACTTATCCTACTCAAAATTTCGTGGATATGTTTGAAATGGAAAATGGATCAATTCCGATTATGGGCTATGAAAATGGTGATGGTACCAAACCAATTATAAATCCGGCTTCGGGCTATAGCGAGCAAAATATGTGGAAAAATCGAGACCCTCGTCTAAAACTTATAGTACTTTGCAATCAGGATAAATGGCAGGATAGACCTGTAGAAATGTGGTTCGACAAAGAAAACCCTTCGGTATCGGGTTCAGAAATGAAAGATGCACGCGACTATTGCACTACAGGTTATTTGTGTAAAAAAATGTGGCCGGAAGATTTACGTTCGGGTGGTACTGCATCCGTTGCCATGAACTGGATTTGGATTCGCTATGCCGATGTTATTCTTTGGTATGCTGAAGCAATGAACTGGGCATACGGCCCTGATGTGGACGGACTAGCCAACGGCTTTACTGCCCGCACAGCACTCAATAAAATTCGTAACCGAATGAATCCGCGTAGAGCAGGAATGCGTGATTTGTCAATGTCTATTACTTCGAAAGAGGCGTTTCATGAACGATTAATGAACGAACGCGCCATCGAATTTGTGTACGAAGAACAACGCTGGTGGGATGTGTTGCGCTACAAAAAAGGTGTTGAAACTTTTGGCAAACCTATTTATGGTGTACGTAACCTTCGAACTTCCACATCGCCGCTCAAGTTCGAGATTACCCGACGCAAACTCGAGAACCGTGCATTTAGCGATTATATGCATATTTACCCAATTCCTTATACCGAGTTGGAAAAAAGTCCGAAGTTGAAACAAAATTTAGGTTGGTAGGATATGAAAAATACTGCCCCAAGCCCCTAAAGGGGATGTGAGTTAGTATTGATAACAACAAGTTTAATATATAAGTTTTCAAAGACAATGGTAATCTACATCCCCTTTAGGGGCTTGGGGCAGATTATCAAAAGATTCCAAACTTTCAAATAAATATTATGACAAAGAATAAAAATCATATTTTGAAAAATAAAAAAACAATCATGCTTGTGCTCGCTGTGGTGAGTTCGTTTATTGCTTATGGGCAACAAAAAACTATGCTCGAAGGCAATATTAAAAGCATAAAAGGCAATACGTTGATGGGCGTTGTTGTATCTATTCAAGAGTCAACCACTACAGCACTTACCGACGATTTGGGAAATTATTCGATAGCCGTAAATACGGGCGATAAACTTACTTTTTCACTCGTGGGCTACGAAAGTCAAACCAAAGCTGTTGGCGAAAAACAGTTGCGAATGGATGTTCAATTAAGTGAACAGCGATTTGGTGAAACCGAAAATGATTTGATTTCTATTGCCTACACTACCCGCTCTAAACGCGATTTAACGGCTGCCGTTTCCACTACTTCTATTGAGCAAATTGGCAAACAGCAGGATATGAACACGATGAATAACCTGAGCGGATTAATCAGCGGCTTAATTGTTATGTCGGCACCATGGACAGATACCGGCTCCGACCCATCGTTTTACATTCGTGGACTTAAAACAACAAACTCGAACAATGCTCCGCTCATTTTGGTGGACGATGTAGAACGTAATTTCGGACAGTTTAATGTGAACGAAATTGAATCGGTTTCAGTGCTTAAAGATGCTGCAGCCCTCGCTATTTACGGCAACCGGGGTGCTAATGGGGTAATTATTGTGCGAACCAAACGTGGTAACAAAAACAAACGCGATGTAATTGTAAATGCGAATGTGGGTATGGCTGAGTCGTCGCGTCTTCCGCAATTTTTGAACAGTTATGACTATGCCCGCCTTTATAACAAAGCACAGGAATTAGATGGTGTAAATGCTGCTAATTTGAAATACTCCGAAACTCAATTGCAGGGCTACAAAGATGTTGTGGATGGCGCTGCAAGAGCAAATCCGTACAAATACCCGAACGTAAATTTTTATGCCGATTATCTAAAACCAGTTGTAAAACAACAACAATACGACCTCACCATGCGTGGTGGAAATAATATTGCTCAGTATTTTGTATTGCTTGGTTATATGAATCAGGAAGGTTTATATAAATACGGAAATAATGATTTTCAGCGTTTTAACTTCCGCTCGAATTTAGATATCAAAGTTTTTCCAAAATTAGATATGCGCATAGATATGGCTGGACGCATCGAAAATCTAACTGTGCCGGGCGGAAATTATGCTTACTCTATTTTCAATGTTTTCGCCACTACTCCTTCCAATGCCTATCCTATTTTTAATGAAAACGGAACACTTGGGGGTACAAGTGTATACAAAACCAATCCTTATGGCATGATGAATAATATGGGACAACGCGACCAAACTGCTCGTTATTTTGATGCCACACTCAAATTCAAATTAGATTTATCGGATGTTACAAAAGGCTTATCGTGGAATGGACGTGGTGGTATCGACTTTGTGGATAGCCATGTATCGCAACTCACGGCATCGAGTTTTGCTGTGTACGAGTTGTTAGCCGATGGGACTTATACTAATAATGCGACGACCAATGCTGCCAAAACTCAAAATTTTTGGTACGAAGCCAAAAACCGTCAGTTTACATTGCAAAGTTCATTTAACTACGACCGCGTTTTCAATAATCACCGTGTCAATGCCATGACGCTCTTTTATTTACGCGAACTCAATACTTATTCGGCATCAGTGCCTTATAAAACAGTTGGTTTTGCTGGTTCTGCAAGTTACGGGTATTTAAATCGCTATTTGCTCGATTTTTCGGCAAGTTACACCGGCTCCGAGAATTTTGCTTCAGGTCATCGTTTTGGATTCTTTCCGGCTGTTTCGGCAGGTTGGATTGTAAGCGATGAAGATTTTTTGAAAAACAATGGGGCACTTTCATTCCTGAAACTTCGTGCTTCGTATGGTACTGCAGGTCTCGACCGCCCAATTTCCGATCGCTTTCTATACCGCGAAAACTGGGGAAGTTCCAATGGTTACGGTTTTGGTACCAATGCCAACTATCAGGGAGGAACCGATCAGCTCCGGTTGGGCAACAATAATCTGAAATGGGAAACTTCGTATAAATCAAATTTAGGTTTGGATTTCGGATTCTTGCAAAACAGCTTACTCTGGACTATCGATGGATTTATTGACAACCGAAAAGATATTTTGGTACAAAAATATTCAACAACGCCTGCAATGGCTGGGCTAGCATTACCATACGAAAATGCCGGTGAAACAAAAAGCTGGGGATTTGATACGGAGCTTACTTTCGACAAGCAGTTGAGCAAACATTTCCGATTGACCATAAAGGCAAATGCCATGCTGACCCGTAGTAAAATTATAAACATTAACGAAACTTTCAAAGTTGATGCTTACCAATATGCAGCAGGAAATCCTATCAGTCAGCCTTTTGGTTATATAAACGAAGGATTATTTACACAGGATGAAATTACCCGACGCGCCGAAGGAAATCTCACCGATACCGAAAAGGCTTTGGACTACGATGTAATTCAGAATGGTGGAAACTTGCGTGCCGGCGACATAAAATACAAAGACCTGAACGGCGATAGAAAAATTGATGGTCGCGATACGCGTCCTATTGGTGGAAGCGGTGTGCCAAACCTGATTGGTGGACTCGATTTAGGTTTTAAATACCGTCAGTTCGACTTTACCGCACAGTTTATTGGTATGGGTCAGCGTTGGTTGTATATGCCGGGTTCGTTTCGTTCCAACTTCAATGGTGGTGGAAATGCTACATTAAATGCATTACAAGCTTGGACACCCGAAACGGCTGAAACGGCAATTTATCCTCGACTTTCGGTATCTAACAACAGCAACAACCAGCAGTATTCCGATTATTGGATGCGCGATGCTTCGTTTATTAGGCTGAAAACAATCGAAATTGGATATAATTTACCTTCATCAGTACTTAAATATGTTGGGATTAATAAAACAAGGCTATATGCCAATGGCTATAATCTGTTGACTTTGGACAAACTAAAAGATTTTGACCCTGAAAATACCGAAGCAGCTTTTTCGCGATACCCCTACAAACGTATTATCACCCTAGGTGTAAGTGTAACTTTTTAAATGTTGAAAAAAATGAAGAAATCAATTCTATATAGTTTTTTTATTGCTGCCACAAGCTTTTTTGTTAGTTCGTGCGACACCTATCTCAATCCCGGATACGATGAGTATTTAGATAAGGCTGAGGTATTTACATCCTATACCTATTCGAATAATTATGTGCGCACTGTGTATAGTTATTTACCCGGCGATGCCTACAACGAAACGCTTATGACCGACGAAGCCAAACACAACGACGATGCTTCTTCGTACCTGATTATGAATAATGGCGTTTGGGATTCGCGTACTTACGTGGAAGCCTGGCGTTGGAATCACAATTATTCGGGCATTCGCCGCGTGCATGTTTTGCTCGAAAACTTAGACAAAGCTGTATTTCTGGATCCAAACACCTTTAAAGTTACACCTTGGGTGAACGATGCCATGCGTGTTCAGTTTCGTGCCGAAGCGCGTTTTTTGCGTGCATTTTACTACTTCGAATTGCTAAAACGCTTTGGTAGCCCCGAGGAAAATTTGGGCGTACCTATTGTACCAGAACGTTCTCTTTCAATCACCGACACCTTAGATTACGCACGCAGCACTTATCAGCAATGCTTGGATTACATTGTGAACGATTGCGACGAAGCGGCAAAAATTTTACCCAACCGGCAACCGGCAACGAATTATGCTGCTGCTTCCAAAGCTGCTGCATTGGCACTAAAATGCCGCGTACTACTTTATGCTGCAAGTCCGCTAGCTAACCCAACCGGCGATGTTGAAAAGTGGAAATTAGTCATTAAAGCAACAAAAGCAGTTTTGGCATTGCCTTCGTATAAATTGATTGCTAAAGCAGATGCTCAAAGCGATAATATGCTGGGTATTTTTACAAAACCTAACAACGATGAAGTGCTTTTTTCAAGTGCTGTAACTCAATCCAATAGTTTCGAAGCAGCTAACTTGCCTCCAAGTTATGGAGGTGGCGGACAAATAAATCCTTCGCAAGAAATGGTAGATGCGTTCGAAACCATATTTGGTTATCCAATTTCGGATTTAACCAATAGCAAGTACAATCCACTCGATCCTTTTTATCGTCGCGACAAGCGTTTGGAATACTTCGTATTACTCAACGGAACAAAATTCACACCTACGGCTACTGCAAGTGTAGATAGTTACGTAGGTGGAAAAGATGGTTTGAATAGCAGTAAAAATGCCACTAAAACCGGCTATTATATGCGTAAATTTATGGATCTAAATGCCGACATTATTAATAATCGCACCAAAGCAACTCACTTTTGGGTTCATTTCCGCATGGCTGAAATTTGGTTGAACTATGCCGAAGCGGTAAATGCAGTGTATGGACCAAATGTTGTGCCACCCGACACAACGTTTACTGCTTTCGATGCACTTAAAAAGATTCGCGACAGAACGAATATTGTTACGCCAACTGCCCTCAAAAATTTGACCAAAGAAGCATTTCTGGAGCGCATAAAAGGTGAGCGCAGAGTAGAATTGTGTTTCGAAGGGCATCGCTTTTGGGATGTGCGGAGATGGAAAGATGGTGAAAAGTATTTCAACACTACTTTGAATGGTATGAAAATTACAAAAACAGGTAACACTACATTTAGCTACGAAGTTTTTCCTGTTGAAACCCGAGTATTCGATGCCAAAATGTATACCATGCCAATTCCTTATTCCGAAATGCAAAAATCAAAATTATTAATACAAAATAAAAACTGGAATTAATTATTCGTTTCGCGTTTCATGTTTCGCGTTTTATTTTCAATTTTTCAATTTTTCAAACTCTAATAAAAAAATCATTATGAAAAGAACAATTTCTACACTTTGCTTTTTGTGTGCTATGACTTACGTTTTTGCACAGTCGGCATCCACTTTTGGTGCCAAGGACATTTTATTGTCCGATTTCGAAGCACTTACAGCCATTATGACTGATAGTTTATGGACAGATACGCTTAAAACTACAGCTGTGACAACGCCAAGTCCGTACCTCACCATTGAGGATAATCCGCTTCCGTTGGAAAACGAGAGTAATAAAGCAGCTCGATATGTTCGCCCTAAAGGAGTATATAAAGGCTTAACTATGCGATTTAATAAAAATATAAACTTTTCGCAAACTCCTTATCTTCAGGTAATGGTTTATCCTATTAAAGGTAAAGCACCTGCTAAAACGTCCGTTTCTGTATCGCTTTTAAATGACAAAGGCGAAGTTATCAGCGTTTGGGGCTCAAAAGGAAATATTCCACAAGATGAGTGGACAACCGTGAATTTATTTGCCGGTAAACAAAAATCGTCTGAAAAGTACAATTCTATTCAGATTATGATTAATCCCGAAGATTCCTTATCTAAACTTGGTGGAACTGAATATTATATCGACCAAATTGGGTTTAAAGCCATGGGCGATAGTATTTTACCTGCAACTATATTTTACGAAAACTTTGGATCATATCATCAAGGATGGCAGGATGGGAAAGTTCCCGGCATGCTGAAAGCCGAACGTGGCAAGTCAACCATCTTTACTTCTATCAAAGGATTTACTTCGGGCATACCTTTCAAATTTATGAATGCTGATACCATAGCCGTGATGGAAGCGCGTACATGGGGTATGAGTTCAAAATACGAAGGTTATTCAAATAACGGACGAATTGGACTTAGCAATGGTTTGAAAGGTGCGTTTTATACAGGTGCTATCGATGTAAAAGGCTACAGCAAACTCAATTTAGGCTTCGGTCTGGGTACACAAACTTGGTGGCCATGGGATGCTAGTCTTGCTAATGCACGTCCACGTGTCGAAGTGTCGGTTAATGGTGCTCCATTCTACGAAATATTCTCGCCAAGTACATTTTTAGGAAAAACCGGTGTTCGCAAAGATTTAGGCTGGGGAATGCTTGATCAATATGAAGACGAGAAATTTACATGGGTTGATTATCCGGTTACTGCCGAAGATGGCTCACCTATTGTTTCGGCTAACACTATCGAACTGAAGATTGGTTATAAAGCAGGTGCTGCATTTTGGCTCGACGATATGTGGTTTTCGGGAAAATACGATGCTCCAAGTGCCGTTCAAACAGTTAAACAAAACACTTTCGTGGTGTTCCCAAATCCTGCATCCGATTTTATTTTAACTCGTGGTTATGCCAAAGTTAGCGTAATCGACCTCAATGGACGCGAAATTTTGACAGTGACTGATGCTGAATCAATGGATGTTTCGAAACTATCCAAAGGCGTTTATGTGATTAAAGCAACCAAAAACGAAAGTATCTCAATAGGGAAACTTGTAAAAAATTAAAGAATGACAAACCGCATTTTTGCAATTGTTTTTTTGCAACTCGCATTATTTTCAATTAATATAATTGCTCAAACCGACACATATAAATTCAACTCCATCCGTATGGGTGGAGGTGGATTTGTATCTTCCATCATAACATGTCCTACTCAAAAAAATCTGATTTTTGCCCGTACCGATGTAGGTGGAGCTTATCGTTGGAACGAAGCTGATAAAAGCTGGATTCCACTGCACGATTGGGTGAGCGATAGCCAGTGGACATTTTTGGGTGTAGAAGCTTTGGCCATTGATCCTCAGCAACCTAACCGCGTTTATATGTCGTGCGGGTTATACAATAATAGTCCCAGCAATATAATGCGTTCCACCGATTATGGTGCTACATTCAAATTGTCGAACGATGGATTTCCGCAAATAAACGGGAATGGCATGGGTCGGCAAAATGGTGAACGCCTGATTGTTGACCCCAATAAAAGTGCAGTGCTTTTTTGTGGTTTCCGCAATGGCACTCTCTACCGCAGTCCGAATTACGGGGCAAACTGGAGTTTAGTTGATGCATTTGGTACCAAAACCACTGCTAATGGCAATGGTGTATGTGCTGTAGCCATCGATAAAGCTTCGGGAACTCCCGGTAATGCTTCGCAGCGCATTTTTGTGGCAGTTTCGCGTACCGGAAGCGACAATCTTTTTTTAAGCGAAAATGGAGGAACAAGCTGGATTACAGTGCCCGGAGCAATAAATAATTATATGCCACAGCGCATTTTTGTTTCAAATGGAATTCTTTATGTAGCTTACGCCGACAAAGAAGGACCACATAATCCGGGCAAAGGTGCTATAATGAAATACAATATTGCCACTTCAACCTGGACCGATATTTCGCCGGCAGCTTTGCCTATTGGTGGAATAACGCAGGATGCTTCCAATCCCGATGTATTAATGGCAACAACTATTAATGTATATCAACCACAAAACTGGACTACCAACCAGCAGTGGGGCGACCGCATGTATCGTTCCACAAACGGTGGAGCAACATGGACAGAGCTTTTTTCATCGAATAAAATGCAACTAAGTCCGTTGGATACATGGACTACAAATCTTTCGTTGCACTGGACAGGCTCTATCGAAATCGACCCCTTTAATCCCGACCGCGTTTTTGTAACCTCGGGTAATGGACTGTTTATGACTGATAAACTTTCCGATATCAATGCAGGTAAATCTACCTGGTATTTTCAGGTAAAAGGTATCGAGGAAACGGTGCCTTTTGGCGTTGCATCATTGCCAAACAACCGTTACGTAACTGTTATTGGCGATTATGCGGGTTTTGTACACGATGGGTTAACATCTGTTCCAAAAGGCTTTAGCAATGGTGGCGGATCAAATACTTCTTTGGCCGTAGCAAGTGCTCAGCCAAATATTCTGGTGCGTTCGGGTGGTAGTAATTACTATTCCAACAACTCCGGCGACAGCTGGACGGTGATGAACAATCCTTCGGAAACAGCGAAACATGGTAATCTGGCACTCTCGCGCATTGGCAATATTATACTATACAGTCCGCGCGATACGGTTTACAAATCCATTAACAAGGGTGTAAACTGGACCAAACTTACCGGTTTTTTCAGCGGAGCATATATAGTTCCCGACCAGGTAGTGAACGAAAAATTTTATACTTTTAATACTGCCACAGGCCGGTTTTATACCAGTACCACAGGAGGAACGTCGTTTACGGTTTCGGATGTTGTTTTTCCTAAGGGAGGAAACCGGATTGTAAGGGTTGCGCCGGGTCTCGAAGGCGATGTATGGGTAGCTGCCGCCGATGGTTTGTATCGCACCAAAGATAGCGGGGTATCATTTGGTAAAATTGCCAATGTTACGCATTGTCAGGCTGTAGGGTTTGGAAAAGCGGCGCCCGACAAATCTTTTCCCACAATTTTTATTTGGGGTACAGTTGTAGGTGGGGTGACATACAATGCACTTTATCGCTCCACCGACGAAGGTGCAACCTGGCTCCGCATCAACGACGATTTGCATCAGTACGGCGGACTTGGAAATGCAAATTTTGTAGAAGGCGATGTGAATGTGTATGGAAGGGTGTTTATGAGTTCGTGGGGACGTGGTATTATTTATGGCGATATTGAACCCAAAACAGGGTTTAGTAAGCCTGCAACAAAAAAATCCACAGCACTTTATCCCAACCCAACCAACGATAAACTTTTTGCTGGTGATGATGTGTCGCAGATTGATATTCTATCGTTGAGTGGTCAAAAATTATTGGAGTCGAAACAATCCAGCATTACGGTAAGTTCAATCCGCAAAGGTTGGTATATGGCTCGCGTATACCAAGCGGATAGTATTGTAAATCAATTGTTTTTGAAAAATTAGTTAGCAGGTTTTGTTTACATATAAAAGGATGTTTGAATTTTCAAATGTCCTTTTTTACATTTTAAAATCACTAAATCGCCCTTTTTATTACTATTTTATACGTCTATTGTTATTATTTATCACCCTAAACTATTATTTAAACAAGCTATATTTGTAAATTCAAATATATGCCTCTATTTATGAAACAAAAAATCACCTTTCTCTTCTTTGCTTTGAATGCTGCTCTGTTGCTTAATGCTAAATCGGTGCAACGTAAACAGGATTTTACTGCCAACTGGAAATTTAGTTTAACAACTGCCAATTTGGAAGCAGAACAACCTGCTTTTGACGATGCAGCGTGGCGTTCGCTCAATCTACCACACGACTGGAGTATAGAATCTGATTTTTCAAATAAAAACCCGGCAAGTCCGGGTGGTGGTGCTTTACCTGGTGGTTTGGGCTGGTATCGTAAAAGTTTTACTTTGGATAAATCCTACGAAGGCAAACGCATTTATATCGACTTTGATGGTGTTTATTGTCGCAGTGAGGTGTGGATAAATGGCGTATCGGTGGGTAAACGTCCCTTTGGTTATATCTCGTTTCGGTACGATTTAACGCCTTATATTCGCTTTGGCAAACAGAATGTGATTGCCGTGAAGGTAGATAACTCCAAACAACCCAATTCGCGCTGGTATTCGGGCTCGGGCATTTATCGCAATGTGTGGCTAACGGTAACGAATCCAGTGCATGTCGATTTGTGGGGAACGCACGTTACAACTCCCAATGTATCTGCCCAACAAGCCACTGTAACGGTAGAAACTACGATTAAAAATGCTACAAAAAGCACAAGTTCCGTACAGTTAAAACAAATACTACTTAACGCAAAAGGTAAAAAAGTGGCTGAAAAAGTGACTGAAATAAACGTTCAGGCACTAAATTCGGACAAAGTTAAGCTTGACTTGAGCGTTAGCAAACCGCAACTTTGGAGCATCGAAACCCCGTATTTATACAAATTGATAAGCTGTGTATTGGTTGATGGCAAAGAAGTGGACCGCTATGCAACCAATGTAGGCATTCGTACATTTAAATTTGATGTACACAAAGGATTTTTTCTGAACGGAAAAAGTGTAAAAATAAATGGCGTTTGTAATCATCACGATTTGGGTGCGTTGGGAGCGGCAATAAATACACGGGCACTCGAGCGGCAGTTACAAATTTTGAAAGAAATGGGCTGCAAAGGCATTCGCACCTCGCACAATCCTCCTGCACCGGAGCTGCTCGACTTATGCGACCGCATGGGATTTATTGTACAGGCAGAGGCTTTTGATATGTGGAAAAAACGCAAAACTACCTACGATTATTCGCTTGAATTTGCCGAATGGCACGAGCGCGATTTGACCGATTTTATTTTGCGCGACCGGAATCATCCTTCCATTTTCAGTTGGAGTATTGGCAACGAAGTGGGCGAACAATGGGAAAACAACGAAACGGAAAACATGGATTTGCAACAAGCAAACATCCTGCTTAATGCGCCAAATGAAGTCAGCAAAGAAGATTTAAAGTCGGGTAAAGTGAACCTAAATGCTTTGCTAACCAAACATTTGGTGGATATTGTGAAAAAGTCAGACACATCACGCCCTGTATCTGCGGCTGCAAATGGTACCGATGACAATAACCCACTTTTTGTGTCGGGTGCATTGGATATGATTGGTTTTAACTACCACGAAAACGAATTTGCCGACATTACCAAACGCCATCCTACCAAACCTTTTCTGGTGTCGGAGTCGGTATCGTCGGTACAAACGCGCGGTTTTTACCTGATGCCTTCTGATAGCGCTTACATTTGGCCTAAACACTGGAGTTTTCCGTTTTCCAACCCACTTCAAAAATGTTCGGCTTATGACAATAACCATGCTCCATGGGGCTCTACGCACGAAACAACATGGAAAATTGTGAAAAAACACAATCACATTACAGGTCAATATATCTGGACAGGTTTCGATTATTTGGGCGAACCAACACCTTATTGGTGGCCATCGCGTAGTTCGTATTTTGGTATTATTGACTTGGCCGGTTTCCCCAAAGATGTGTATTACATGTACCAAAGTGAGTGGACTACCAAAGATATGCTCTACATTTTCCCGCATTGGAACTGGGAAGCAGGCAAAACGATTGATATTTGGGCGTATTACAACAATGCCGACGAAGTGGAGCTTTTTCTGAATGGAAAATCGTTGGGCAAAAAAGCGAAAAAAGGCGACGACCTACATGTAGCGTGGCGGATAAAATACGAAGCCGGAACGCTGAAAGCCGTTTCGCGTAGAGGCGGTAAAGATTTGCTTACACGTACCATACAAACTGCGGGCGAGCCAGTGGCCATTCGCCTTACACCCGACCGCGCAAAAATTGCTGCCGATGCACGTGATTTATCTTTTATAACCGTGGAATTGGTTGACAAAAACGGCATTGCTCACCCACTTGCCGATAAATTGGTAAAATTCAGCATCGAAGGAAATGGTTTTATTGCCGGCACCGACAATGGCAGTCAGTACGACCCAAACTCACTCAAAAAGCCCGAGCGTCATTTGTTTTTTGGAAAATGCCTGGCCATTGTACAAAGCAATGCAAAAAAAGGAAAAATAACGCTGACGGCTAAAGTAGAGGGCTTGCCAGAGCAGAAAATGGTTATAATTACTAATTAATATCAAAAGTATTTCTCGAATGAAAATCAACAACAAAAACTTCAGAGAAATCTACGATGCTCATTTTGAGCCGGTTTGTAGGTTTTTGAACTACTACACACGCGACCTTAGCGTGATTGAAGAGGTGGTTCAGGATGTTTTTGTGAAATTATGGGAAGAGAGGGAAACACTTGAAATACAATATATTAAAACTTATATCTACAATGCTGCACGCAATAAAATTTTGAACGAATTGCGCGATGTTAAAAACCGGAATGTATTGCTCGAAAACTGGGCAAAACGCGAATTCGAAAATCAACAAGCCGAAGATTGTGTAGATATGAATGAGTTTGTGCAACTGTTGCAAGCTTCGGTTGAAACCTTGCCTGTCACTTGTCAGGAGATTTACAGAATGAGCCGCGAGCAAAACATGAGTTATAAGGACATTGCTTTGGAACGCAATATTTCGGTTAAAACGGTGGAGGCGCAAATGGGTATTGCTTTGAAACGCATTCGTGAAAAAATGGCAACACATTATGCCAACGAAATGAAAAATCGCGACTTTTTGTGGTTTTTGCTTTTGTGGTTTCTGTAAATTCATTTCTCCCTTTTTAAGGGTTTTAGCAACAATAGGTGTCTATAATGTACAAGATACAAAAAAGAGTATGATACAAATGCCCCCTTATCCATTAATTGCTAAGTATTTAGCAACTCAAAGTACGCCACAAGAAGATGTCGAACTTCTTGCATGGCGCAATGCTTTGCCCGAAAATGAAAAATTATTTGCCGAATTAAGTGCCGAATGGGAATTAGCTAATAAAAATTTCAGAGCAGAAAATATTATTCCTGATAAAGAAAAAATCTGGAATAAAATTCAGAAACAGATACATCCTCTTGTTATTAGCTACCCGAAATCGTTTGTGATACGAGTAGCTTCAATTGCTGCTACCGTTGCTCTACTTATTGGTTTGTCCATTTCGTTTTTAGTAAACGACAAAATTACCGAAATACCAATACTTACTTCCACTTTTATAGCTCCACAAGGACAAAAATCGCAATTGGTATTAGCCGATGGAACCAAAGTGTGGTTAAATTCGGGAACTTCACTCACATATACTAACAAATTTGGCGACAAAGACCGCAAGCTAGAATTGAAGGGAGAAGCTTTTTTTGATGTAATAAAAAATAAAGATTTAAAATTTGTAGTAAGTACCGGAAAAGTCAATGTGGTGGTGCATGGAACTGCTTTTAACGTGAAATCTTATCCTGCCGATGAGAATATTGCTGTATCGTTGCTTCGTGGAAAAGTAGATGTAGTGTCGTCGGAAAATAGTAAATCCATTGCCCTGTTGGCTCCCGGACAACGCGTGGTGGTGGGTAAAATGAATTTGACATCGAAAATTGAAAAATGCGATGCCGAAATTGATGGTATATGGCGATTGGAAAAACTGAAATTTGAAGGTGCAACCATTGCCGAAGTAGCCGAGAAATTAGGTAAATGGTACGGTTTAAATATTGAAGTTAAAGATGCCGATAAGTTCCAAAAGTATTGGTTTACCGTTAAATCCGAATCTGTACAGGATATTTTAAAATCGATGAACGGATTGCACCCAATAAAATACAGCATTAAAGGTAATACTGTGGAAATAAGCAGTCGGTAATAGGCCTGCTAAAATCTAACGCTTTTTTTTTTGAAAAAATCAATTTATGTTTAAACCGGGAATAATACTTTTTTTACTCCTTATACCGATATTTAATACTGCCAACGCTCAAAAAATACTGAAAGAACTTTCGTTGAAAGATGCTTCATTTGCTGAGTTTGTTTCGGTTGTTGAAAGTCAGACGGTTTATACCTTTATGTACGACAATACGCTGAACGAAAATTTAAGGTTTAGCATTTCTGAAAAAGAAATAAACATCGAAGATGTATTGAAAATTGCGTTTCAAGATAAAGAGGTAGAATACTCTATTTTGGGAAACCAGATTATTCTTAAAAAAAAAGCTGCCGCAACCAATGACTCCTCGCCTAAAACGCTGAAAATTGCGGGCATACTAGTTGATGAAAAGGGACAGGCAATTGTTGGGGTCGAGATTAGTGATAAAGAAACGTTCAAAGGAACATTATCAAATCTGAACGGTCGCTTTTGGCTCGAAGTAAATAGCGATGCTATGATTACCTTTTCGCATATTGCCTACAAAAAAAAACAAATACCTGCCCAAAATATTTCTAATTCAACAATTGTATTATTTGAAGAGGATATTAAAATTGACGAAATTGTCGTGCTTGGTTATGGCACTTCACTTAAAAAGGACTTGACGGGTGCTGTGTCCAGCATTTCAGGCGAAAGTATTAAGAATCAATCGCTTGTAAGAGACTTTATACAGGCATTGCAAGGGCAAATAGCCGGTGCCGACATTACGTCCAACAATGCTCCCGGCGATGGCTCTTCTATTCATATTCGGGGTTACAACTCGCTCAATGCCAGCAATGCGCCGCTTATAGTGGTGGACGATGCACCCTATAGCGGCAATTTTACCGACCTCAACCCCAACGAAATTGAAAAAATTGACATTTTGAAAGATGCATCTTCTACCGCTATTTACGGTTCAAGAGGGGCTAATGGCGTAGTTATTATTACTACCAAGCGCGGCAACGACCGCACAAAACTTTCGGTGGAATACAACGGCTATTACGGTGTGGGGAAATCGGCCGGAAATTTTGATATGATGGATGGCGAAACGTATTTTCGCTATAAAACCTTGTCGGGTTCGCCTTTTGATGCCGTACAACAACGGGTAATTGCAAAAAAAAATTATACCGATTGGCAGCAAGTAATGTTTAGTGGCACTTCACAAAAAACCGATCATACGCTTGCCCTGAATATGAGTAGTAGCAAGTCCCGTTCGTCGGTTCAGCTTGGATACAACAAAGAGCAGGGAATTATCGAAAATATGACTTTCAAGCGTATTTCGGGCAGGTTTACGGGTGATTTGGATGTGACAAAAACGCTAAAAACGGGTTATAGTGCCTCCATAATGGAATCGTTGCGCGAAACAGGTGATGCCAGTGTGTGGCGAAACGGAACTCTACTGGATCCGCTTACCGAGGTATACGACGAAAATGGGGACATGCGTTTTTACAATAGCGGTTGGAATTTCAACCTATTGCATTCCAATCCGATTTTTGACACCAAACGCGAAAATGTGGATAGTCAGTCGAAACGTAACAGAATGTTGGGAAATGCCTATATCAGTTGGTCGTTTTTCAAAAATCTGACATTCAGAAGCAGTTTAACGTATGACTATACAGGAATTGAAGATGGCGGTTATTTTTCGGCAACAAGTCAGAACCGCAGTGGTGCTTCGAGTGGTGCATTTTACCGAAAACCCACCGAAAACTCAACCACATTTACCAACAACCTGAACTATAGCAATAAATTTGGAAAACACGACCTGAAAATTGCATTGGTGCACGACATGCAAAAGTACAACTACGATATGGTGGGAGCTAATGGTTACGATTTGCCTTATTCGGGGCTTTGGTACAACGTAAACGAATCGCAACTGAATCTGATGACAACTGCCGGCAAGTGGGAATGGTCCATTTTGTCGTTTATGAGCCGCCTGAATTACTCATTCAACAACAAATACCTTTTTACATTTACGGGTAGAGCCGATGGTTCGTCAAAATTGGCTAAAGGACATAAATGGGGATTTTTTCCTTCCGCTGCCTTTGCATGGCGCATAAGCGAAGAGCAGTTTTTACAAACGAACGATATTTTGTCTAATTTAAAATTGAGATTAGGCTGGGGAGTTTCGGGCAATACTGCTATTAATGCGTATGCTACTTATGCTAAATTAGGGCGGTTTCCGTATAACTTTGGTGTCACTTCCGACAACTCGGCCATAGGGTATGTGCCAACCGAAATCGCTAATCCCGAACTCGGATGGGAACGTACGGCCGAATTGAATTTTGGTGTTGATTTTGGTTTTTTCAAAAACAGATTGAATGGTTCGGTGGATGTGTATCAGAAAAATACATTCGACTTATTGATGAAACGCAACTTGCCGGTTACATCGGGTTATACTGAAGTGTGGCAAAATGTGGGTCAAACTCAAAATACTGGTGTAGAACTTAGTTTGCAAGCTGTTTTGATTTCGAAAAAAGACATTAGTTGGACAACCAACCTGACTTTTAATTACAATAAAAACGAAATTGTACAGCTTTTTAACGGAACGCAGGATAGTCCGAGTAATAAGTGGTTTATTGGTCAACCTATTGATGTAGAATGGATAACAAAATACGTGGGTGTTTGGCAAACAAGCGAAGCTGCCGAAGCAGCACTTTATAGTCGCATACCCGGTCAGTCGAAACTGCTCGATGCCAATAACGATAAAGTTATTGATCAGGATGATAATTTTATTTTTAATCGTATTCCAAAAATTACTGGTGGTTTTTCGTCGACTTTAAAATACAGGGATTTTGACCTAAGCATTTATTTTTATACGCGATTGAATTACGGACGAATGCTCGGCATTATTACTGTTCCCGATTTTGGAACAGCCAACTGGAATCAGCTAAATTATAATTTCTGGACACCCACAAATTCTACAAACGAAGGGCCACAGCCGGCACTTACGCGAGATGCTTATGCACAGGGAAGTAGTTATGCTTACCGCGATTTATCGTTTATGCGACTAAAAAATATTAATATGAGCTATACATTGCCCGAGTCTGTTGCTAAAAAGATAAAGAGCAATTCGTTTCGGATTTTTGTGGTTGTCGATAATCCATATATCTGGACAAGAAGCGATTATGTAGGTGTTGATCCCGAAAATTGTAACTCGCCTTTGGATGCGCGTCCAATACGGTCGGTGGCGATAGGAGTAAATGCAAAATTTTAGTTTATAGTAAATAGTTTATAGTAAATAGAAGAGTGAAAAGGAGTAGATTTTACATACCGTATTTGATTGCACTGCTTATGGCGGTGTTGGTGGGGTGTGAGGATAGTTTTTTGAATGAAACGAACTATAATAAAATTACATCCGACGATTATTATTCAACGGCAAGTGGTATAAAAAGCGGAGTTAATGGCCTCTACGGTCGGTTACGGTATTTATACACCACCGAAGCTGCCGTAAATATGTGCGATAACAATACGGATATGTTTGTGCCGCCCATGTCCACCGGCTATATGAAAATTGACCCGAATACGGGTTTTGTACGCGACTTTTGGAATGCGTGCTATATCACCATAAATCAATGTAATGCGGTAATTCAGGCATTAAACAATTCCAATATTGTAGGTTTGTCCGATTCCCTTCGTATTCGATATTTGGGCGAAGCACGGTTTATCAGGGCACATCATTACGATCATTTGGTGAAACAATTTGGCGATGTGCCTATGCCCTTGACTCCTTCGGTAGGTATTGTTACCACATCGCGCCGTGTGAGTTCGGATAGTGTTTGGAGTCAGATAATTACCGATTTGCAATTTGCAATTAAACATTTGCCGTCGAAATATTTACCGGCAGAATACGGCCACATCACCCGCCACGCAGCAATGCAAAATATGGCAAAAGTGCTTCTTACAGCTCGTAGGACCAATCTCGTGAGCGTACAACTTGCCCTAAACTATGTGGACACAATACTTAATTCGCGCAAATATTTATTGTCCAATGTAAATGACCTTTGGGATATTACCAAGCAGCGCACACCGGATGTGATACAAGAAGTGATTTTGCCGGTTCTTTATTCAAAAGATGTAATTTTAAATGGCGAAGGCAATAAAGCGCATTTGTTTTTTGTTTGCGCCTATTCGGAGCAACATTCGGGTGTAATCCGTAGCATTGAATACGGACGTGGTTGGGACCGTTTGAAACCTACAAAATATGCCTATCGTATGTTTCTGAATCCGGATATGGATAATGAATCGCAAGGTGAATTGGTGGATGCAAGAGGTGTTTCGTGGTTTCGTACCAACTGGAATATTAACCGTGAAGCTGGTTATGTGTATAGCCCCATAATGTACGACCCAGTATTAAAGGTAGATAGAGTGGTGTATCAGCAAACCGGTTCGAAAGCAATGATGGCGGCATACTGGGAATTTACACCTGACGATTGCAAAGCGGTATGGCCTGTTTGGGTATATTTGCCCGATTCCATGAAAGCTGTCGTTGGAAATAATATACAATCCTTGTCGAAACCTAATGCTAAATGGCCATCGAATGTCAAATTTTTTAATCATTTAATGTTTCCATATTTAACTAAATACCTCGATCCTACACGGCCAGATGTTAACTATGAAGCCGGTTCGAAAGACGTTTTTGTATATCGCCTGGCCGAAACGTATTTGTTGGCTGCCGAAGCTGCTTTTTTGCTTGGAAAAACTGAGAATGCAGCCAATTATTTAAATATGGTACGCAAAAGAGCCGAAAATGATAATCCCGATATGTATGATAAGATGTTGATTACCAAAGAAGATGTTACTGCCGATTTTATTTTGGATGAACGGGGACGCGAATTAATCGGAGAGCTAAACCGCTGGTACGACCTCAAGCGTTTTGGGAAATTGGAGGAACGCATGAAATGGCCTGATATTTATTACGACAATCCGGTAACATGGTATAATTACTGGCTCCGGCCTATTCCAAGGGAACAATTGCTGAGAATAACAAATCCGCAGGATTTTCCACAGAATCCGGGTTATAGTAATTGATGTGATGATGTGGTGATGTGATGATGTGATAATGTGTTGATGTGTTGATGTGATGATGTGTTGATGTGATGATGTGGTGATGTGATGATGTGGTGATATGATGATGTGGTGATGTGATGATGTGATGATGTGGTGATATGATGATGCGATGATGTGATGATATGTGGTTAGTAATCTTTTAAATGGTAAATAATTAAATCGTAAATAAAATAATCTCATGAGAAAAACAATTTTTGCTTTTGTTTTGCCCTTTTTACTGCTTTTAGTGAATGCACAGGTGCAAATTTCGGAGCTCACTGTTGAGCATTTAAAAAACCCAATTGGACTGGACGAAACGCAACCTAAATTCGGTTGGATTCTTACCGCCAAACAACGAAATGTAATGCAAACTGCTTACGAAATACAAGTTTCCGAAAATCAAAATATGGCGGGAAAATTGGCTTGGAAATCAGGAAAAGTGCTTTCGGATGCTTCAATCAACATTGCTTACGAAGGTGAAAAATTGAAATCGGGTAAACGGTATTTTTGGCGTGCTCGTGTGTGGGATAACAAAGGAAAAAGTTCAGGCTGGAGCGTAGTAAATCAGTGGCAAATGGCTTTGTTGAATACTGCCGATTGGAAAGCACAGTGGATAGAGTCGGACATGGTAGAAACCAAACGCTTGTGTCCTCAGTTTCGCAAATCGTTTAATACAGCAAAAACCATTCAATCGGCTACGGCCTATATTACTGCTCACGGTATGTACGAGGCCAATATTAATGGTAAAAAAGTGGGTGATGCATTTTTTACTCCCGGCTTTACGAGTTATAATAAACGTCTTCAATATCAGACTTATGACGTAACTACTATGCTTCAAAAAGGCGAAAATGTAATTGCTGTAATTGTAGGTAATGGTTGGTATCGTGGCTACATAGGCTGGGTAACGCAAGTAAATACTTGGGGCGATAAATTGGGATTGTTGCTTCAGTTGGAAATAAAATACAACGATGGAACAAAAGAGTTGGTAATAACCGATAAATCGTGGAAATCGGCAACAGGTAAAATTGTAAGTTCGGAAGTGTATTATGGCGAAACCATTGATGCCAACAAAGAAACTACGGGTTGGAAAATGGCGGGTTACAATGACTCCAAATGGAATGGCGTAAAAATAGCTGATTATAAGTTCGATAACTTATTGGCAACCTACAACGAACCCATTCGTAAACACGAAGTTTTTAAAGCTTCGAAGGTAATTACAACACCTAAAGGCGAAAAAGTGTTGGATTTTGGACAAAATTTAGTCGGTTTCGAAACCATCAAAATCAAAGGTCAAAAAGGCGACACCATTCGTATTTATCATGCCGAAGTATTGGACAAAGCCGGTAATTTTTATACTGAGAACCTGCGTACAGCTACTTCATTGAGCACCTATATCCTTTCGGGCAATGGCGAAGAAACATTCGAACCACATTTTACATTTTATGGTTTCCGTTATATTAAAATTGAAGGTGTACGTGGCGAAATTATTCCCGAAAATTTCCCTGCTGTGGCGCTATATTCTGATATGCCAAAAACAGGCAGTTTTACCACGAGCAATGCGTTAATCAACCAATTGCAAAGCAATATTGAGTGGGGACAAAAAGGCAATTTCCTTGATATACCAACTGATTGTCCGCAACGCGATGAGCGACTTGGCTGGACAGGGGATGCACACGTATTTGTTCGTACAGCAGCTTATAACCGCGGTGTGTATAACTTTTTTAATAAATGGATGAAAGATATGGCTGCCGACCAATGGGCTGATGGACGAGTGCCTTGGGTAATTCCAAATATTTTTACAAAATCGGAAACCGAATCAGGGTCTACTGGTTGGTCGGATGCATCTGCCATTATTCCGTGGAATATTTACAATGCTTATGGCGATAAAAAAATATTGGAAAATCAATATCCAAGCATGAAAAAATGGGTAGATTACATGAAAAATAAAAGTGTAAACAGCCTTTGGAATACCGAAAAATTCCACTTTGGCGACTGGCTTTTCTTCCGCCCCGACGATGATAAAGACGGCATTGCAGCCATTACCGATAAGAATATGATTGCGCAATGTTTCTTTGCACATTCAACACAAATGCTTATAAATACAGCCGAAGTGTTGGGTAAAACCGATGATGTAAAATCCTACACAGAGCTATTGGCCAATGTAAAAAAAGCTTATATGGACGAATACGTAACGGCCAATGGCGGTTTGGTATCGAATACACAAACGGCTTACGTGTTGGCACTTCATTTCGATATGTTGCCCCAACATCTTCGTCAGCAAGCTGCCAATCGCTTAGCTAAGAATATTGAGAAATACAGAAATCACCTGACCACCGGATTTATTGGCACGCCTTATATTTGTCACGTGCTTTCGCGCTATGGTCATTTATCGGTGGCTTACCGACTGCTTTTGCAAAAAACTTATCCTTCGTGGTTATACCCTGTAACCGTGGGTGCTACCACAATTTGGGAGCGTTGGGATGCACAAAAACCCGATGGTAGTTTTCAAACATCGGAAATGAACTCCTTCAATCATTATGCTTATGGCGCTATTGGTGATTGGATGTACCGCGTGGCAGCCGGTTTGCGCGAAACAGCTCCTGCTTACAAACAGTTTATTGTGCAACCACACTTGGGCGGTGATTTTACCTTCATGAAAGCCGATTTGAAAACAAGTTATGGCAACGCTGCTTCGCATTGGAAAATAGAAGGAAATCAGTTGATTATGGAAGTGGAAGTTCCGGTGAATACTACTGCAAAAATCTATATTCCTGCTAAAACGATTCAGGATATTACAGAAAGTGGAAACGTATTATCGTCAAGTAAAGATATCACGGTAGTAGGTATCGAAGGCAAATTTGTGGTTGTAAAAGCTGGTTCGGGTAAATATACATTTGTAGCTAAAAGATAAAAGACAAAAGAACAAAGATTAAAGACAAAATGAAAAGAATAAATATAATATTGCTTGCAGTTCTTGCATCAACATTTGTTTTTGGTCAAAAACCAAAAACAATCAAAGAATTTCAGAATTTTCCCGAAAATTCCAACCCTATAAAAGTGGGTTTGAAAGTAACCGAACGTTTTTTATCACGTCCGCACTCGAGTACTGGTTGGTGGTGTACGCCCGAACAGGAAAAGGCGGGAACATTCTTTAATTGCCCTGTTGGCTATATTGTTTACCCCGATGTGTGTGTGTGGTACGGTGGATTTTCTTTTGCTAAATTAACGAACAATACCGCGCTTACCCAAAAATTAGTAGATCGTACCATGCCAATTCTTGACAAAGAAAAGCATTTGATACCTGTGGCGAATCACGTGGATAATAATGTGTATGGTATTATTCCACTCGAAGCTTATTTTGTAAACAAAGATAAACGCCTGTACGATTTGGGAATGTTTATGGCCGATGAGCAGTTTAAAGTATTGAGCGCTGAGGAATATGCCAAACTTACGCCCGACGAAAAAGAGTGGTACAGCATGGGCTACACCTCGCAATCGCGCTTTTGGATGGACGATATGTATATGATAACCATGATACAGACACAGGCTTATCGAGCAACAGGCGATATTAAATATATTAACCGTGCTGCGCATAATATGGTGGCTTATCTCGATAAACTGCAACAACCCAATGGTTTGTTTCACCATGCACCCGATGTGCCTATTTTCTGGGGTAGGGGCGATGGTTGGTTGGCAGCGGGGATGGCCGAACTGCTCCGCGATATGCCTAAAGACAATTTGTATCGCCCACGCATTATGGATGGTTACAAAAAAATGATGGCGGCTTTGTTGAAATATCAGGACGCCGAAGGTATGTGGCACCAAATAATCGACGACCCAAAAGCATGGAAAGAAACTTCGTGTACCGGCATGTTTGCGTTTAGCTTTATTACCGGCGTAAAAAATGGATGGTTGGATGCCAAAACATACGCTCCGGCTGCCCGTAAAGCCTGGATTTCGCTTTGTGGATATATCAACGAAGCGGGCGATGTGTCGGATATTTGCGAAGGAACCAACAAAAAGAATGATTATCAATATTATTTAGACCGTCCAAAACGAACCGGCGATTTGCATGGACAAGCGCCTTTGTTGTGGTGTGTGTCAGCCTTGTTGCGTTAAAAATTATAATTCTTATCCATAATGAAACAATTGCTTTTTATATCAATATTTTTATTCTCCATATCAATTTCGTTTGCCCAAAATAAAGAAATGAACGAGCAATGGGGCTTGCAGGAAAAAACGGCTAAAGCCACAAATGCCAATCCCGAGCGCGGAAAACTATTTATAGATGGCAATTATGCCATGTTTGTGCATTGGGGTATGTATTCGCAGTTGGGCTGTAAATGGGGCGATAAATCGTATTATGGTATCAGCGAATGGATTCTGACGAAACTCAAAATTAAACCGCAGGACATGATGGATTATGCCAAACAGTTTAATCCGGTGAATTTTAGTGCGGCCAAATTGGTTTCTCTAGCCAAAAATGCAGGCATGAAATACATTGTAATTACTGCCAAACACCACGATGGTTTTGCCATGTATCATTCCAAAGTGAGTGATTTCAATATTGTGGATGCTTCGCCTTATGGGCGCGACCCCATGAAAGAATTAGCTGCCGAATGTGCCAAGCAAGGTGTTGGGCTTGGGTTTTATTATTCGCATAATCTGGATTGGACTACACCCGGAGGCTCTATGGGACCTAAAACCAATGCAGCTGGTGATTCCATTTCGTTCGATGAGTATTTTTATTCCAAAAGTCTTCCGCAGGTAAAAGAAATAACCACTGAATATGGTCCATTGGCGCTGCTTTGGTTTGATACGCCCGGACTTATTTCGGCAAAACATACGCAAGAAATTGTTGATGTGGTGCGCAAAAATCAGCCCAACGCTTTTATCAACGGACGAATTGGCAATAATATGGGAGACTACAAAGGTGGTGGCGACATGGAAGTTCCGCAAAAACGAATCGACGGATTGTCAGAATCGTGCGACGTAACCAACGACTCGTGGGGATGGGCCTATTACGACGAAAACTGGAAAAGTCCGAAACTGATTCTTACGAATTTACTTTCGATAGTGGCGCGCGGTGGAAATTATTTAATGAATGTTCCTCCCGGACCTGACGGAACAGTTCCCGAACGGGCTGAAAAAATTCTGTTATCGGCGGGCAAATGGATTCAAAAATACCCACAAGTGGTGTATGGTGTGGAAGCATCGCCATGGCCGCATAAGTTTTCGTGGGGCGATGTGGTTCTGAAAGGCAATAAACTGTATGTGCTTGTTTACGAGTGGAGTGCAAATGGTGAATTGTGGTTGCCGGGCTTAAAAAGCGACATAAAATCGCTTAAACTCCTGAATGCCAAAAACAGCAAATTAAAATATGAACTTCGGGATAATGCGGTGGTGATAAAACTTCCGGCTGCAGCGCCCGAAAAATTTATTTCGGTGATAGAAATGGAACTCAAAAACGAAGTGAGTGTGGATGAAAGCCCAACTATCGACCCTTATTTGCCAACCTATTATTCGGCCTATTTTGCCGAAGTGGAAAATTGCATTTTGAAGAAAAAGCAATGGATGGAAAAATTTGGCGAATGGAAAAGCATTATGCAGGCCGAAAAATGGACCAAAGATTCGAAAGCAAGTTGGACTGTTGATGTATTAAAACCCGGGGACTATTTGATAGAACTACAATATGCCGGCGACGGTCGTCTGGCATGGAAAATAGATACCAGCGATGGCGAAAGCATTCAGAATCAGCAAAATTCGTCAAGCATATACCACACTTTACCTTTTGGTTGGGTAACATTTAAAACTGCGGGTAAAAAGAAACTCACCGTTTCGTTGCTCGAAGGCAAATTTGAAAAAGAAAGTTTGCAGGGAATAAAATTAACGCCAATAGAACTCTAATGAAAGACATAAGAGCAAAGAACCAAGATTAAAGACAAGACGTAGTTTACCAGGACTTTACCAAACTCAAAGTGCAGCTTGATATAAATATTTATTATAAAATAAATTATAAATTTTCAAAATGAATTCCCTATCCATCAAAATACAGTTATTCTCGATTTTAATTTTCCTGCTTTTACTTTTGGGAATTCCGATGTTACATGCGCTAGATTGGGAAACCGATCGCACGCTCCGTTATCAGCCTGATAATGGAGATTATGTGATTCAGAATAGTAAAAACAAATTCAATCGGTCGCTGTATGGTGTCAATACCGAGTTTCGCATCGAAGCGGGTGATGTGCCTGAGTTTGCGTTGTACTTGCCGGGCATGGGTGGAAACCTGAAATTCGCTTTGGTGAAAGGCGAAAACGCAATTTGGTTGGCCGACGCTGCGCAAATAGAAACACGCTATCGTCCGGGGTCGATGATTTACAATATTACCGACCCTATGCTGGGCAAAGGCAAGCTTCAACTTACTGTGCTGGCTATGGCTAACAAAGAAGGTGTGATTTTGAAAATTGATGGACAAAAAACCAATGATATTCGTATTATTGCTGTTTACGGAGGAGCTTCGAACGAGGTTTTCCGACGTGCCGGCGAGCGCAATGTGGATGCTGCCGATTGTTTTTTTCTGAAAGAAAAGAATTGTAACGGCAATGAATATCAGTTGAATAAAAACAGTTTCGCGCTTAAATTCGGTCAGAAAACGGTAATTGCCGGCAGTTCGCATTTGGTGGATAAAGTTCCGACAAAAGGACGAACCATTTTTGGAACATTTCCGGCTACTGCCACCCTTAAAATCAAAGATATAAAAGCTGCTGCTTCGGCAAAAACTTTAGCAGAAAATACAGATGCACCCAAAGCTCCCGTTTTGTATGCCGAAGTGAATTTGCAACACAACAAACCGCTTTATTTTTCAGTTTACAACAGTTCTGATAATCAATTCGTAGCAACAGATTTATTGCCAAAGATATTTGTTGAAGCCGAAAATGCGCGTGCTGCATTGGTGTCGCGCTTGATGATAAACACCCCCGATAAATTTCTGAATGCAATGGGTGGTGCACTGACAGCAGCAGGCGATGGAATATGGCAAGACCCATCGTATTTGCATGGCGCTATATCGTGGCGCATTCGCATTCCAGGTTGGCGTGCGGCTTATATGGGTACGGCTTTGGGATGGGACGACCGTGCCAAAACGCATTTTACAGCTTACGCCAACTCGCAACTTACTGAACCTGCTTCGGGACCCGTAGAAATGGATACGGCGATGAGTTTTGGTCGCGTAAAAATGCGGATTGGAAATTCCATGTTCAGCAGCGGCTATATTTGTCCGAATCCGAACAGTCAAAAATTAGGAAGTCTGAGCTTCTACGATATGAATTTGGCGTATATGGATGGACTTTTGCGCCACATTTACACTTCCGGCGATTTGACTTTTGCCCAACAGCTCTGGCCAACCATTGAGCGACACCTGGCATGGGAAAAACGAACGTTCGATACCGATGATGACGGACTTTACGATGCTTTTGCCTGTATTTGGGCAAGTGATGCGCTACAATACAGCGGTGGAGGCGTTACGCACTCTTCGGCTTACAATTATTTTCATAACAAACGTGCTGCCGAACTGGCCACACTTATTGGGAAGGATGCCACGCCTTACCGGGATGAGGCGAATAAAATACTGAAAACCATCAACGCCAAACTATGGCTCAAAGACAAAGGTCATTATGCCGAATTTGTGGATGTGTTGGGTTTAAAACACACACACGAATCGGCTGGTTTATGGACTGTTTATCACGCTATCGATTCCGAAATTGCTGATCAGTTTCAGCAATATCAAACATTGCGTTATGTAGATACCCAAATTCCGCATATTCCATTTAAGGTAAAAGGTATTGAAAATGAAACCTTTCACGCTGTAACCACTACCAATTGGATGCCTTATTATTGGTCGATAAACAATGTGGCGCCTGCCGAGCAGTTGCATACTGCACTTGCTTACTGGCAGGGCGGGCGAAACGAAGAGGCATATAAATTGTTGAAATCGGTGGTGATAGACAATCAATTTTGTGGTTCGAGTCCGGGCAATTTTCCCATGTTATCCATTTACAATGCAGCCAGTCGCAACGAAAGTTACCGCGATTTTGCCGATGTAGTTGGGATAGCTGCGCGCGCTGTGGTAGAAGGACTTATCGGACTTCACCCCGATGCCATTCATGGCAAAATGACGATAAAACCCGGACTACCTGCTAAATGGGATTTTGCGTCGTTTAGTTTACCTTATCTCGATTTTGATTTTAAATATTCAGCTCAAAAAAGCAATTATACCATTACCCAAAAACGAGAAAACCTATTGATTGTAAACCTTCAAATTCCTGCCAAAACGGATAAGGTTGCTGCGGTGAAAGTGAATGGAAAACCCGCTAAATACAAAGTGCTGACCGAAAATGTGGGCGTGCCGATGTTGAAAATTGAACTTCCTGCCAATGTAACCAACAAGGTAATTGTTGTCTGGGCTGGAAATGCGATTAATATTACCCCAAAAGAAATAAATGTAGCTTTTTCTGAAACAAAAACAATTGATTTCAAAGCTAATATTGTGACTTTGAACGACCCACAATCCATTGTTGCTGAACATAAAATCAATGGTTCGCAATTGCAACTTAAACTTAATGGAGAAGGTGGCAACCGCACTTTTTTTGCCCAACTCAAACAAGGCGACATGACTTGGTGGCAACCCGTTCACGTAAGTTTGAATTCAGCTATCGAAATAGTTTCAGGAGATACAGAAGATGCGAAGAATCTCAATTTGTATCTGAAGAATAATTCGGATAAGGCAATTTCAGGAAAGTTGACAGTGGGCAAAAACAGCGGAAATCCGTTTGTGAAAAATGTAACTGTTCAGCCACATGCCAGTTCTGATTTAGTGCAGGTTTCTACCGAATTTGCAGTGGTCGGAACAAATAATGTGGAGTTTATAGCTGATAATGACTTGACCTACAACGAACAACTCGTTAACTGGACATTGCCTTTAAAAATAGATGCGACATTTGAAAATGTAAATATCAGTGCAGCATTTAACGACAAAGTGAATAATATTTTTGCCCCTAAGAAATACTTGTCGCCACGCTCGCCCTACACTACACTGCAACTGCCGCTGCAAGGCATGGGCGACTGGTGCGTACCACTTCGCATAGTGCAGGTGAACGATAGTGGCTTCAGAGCATCGGCCAAAAACGATTTATATGAAACGCCATTCGGACTGAAATTCTCTACACCAAATGCCGCGGATAAAGCCAACATTGCTTTTACATCGCTATGGGACAATTATCCTGATTCCATATCTGTTTCGCTCACAGGCAGGGCAGGTCATGCTTATTTGCTTATGGCCGGCTCTACTAATCATATCCAAAGTCGCATGGAAAACGGACGCGTAACTGTTAGATATACAGACGGTTCAGAAAGTGTTTTGAGACTGATAAACCCCGAATCATGGACACCCATCGAACGTGATTATTTCACCGATGAATTTTCGTACAAAATGAATCGTCCGCGCCCTTATCGTGTGGTGCTTAAAACAGGCTTAGTAGCTCGTGATTTGGAAAAAGAGATAAAAGGTGAAGCACTCGATGCCCGACTGATTGATGGTGGTGGAGCAATTATTCTCGATTTACCACTCGATATGAATAAAGAATTAAAATCACTTACCATAATATCCAAAGCCAACGAAGTAGTGATTGGGCTAATGGGAATAACGTTGGAACGGAGTAAAACTCACTAATTGTCTATAAATAAATTAATTGTAAATATTTTTCCTAATTTTGTAACAAAATATTATTCAACATGGAATTTAAAAATCAGCTTTCAAACTTATTATTGCACAACCATTCTAAATGGCTAATAGTTATTGCTCTACTGAGCTGTGAATTTATTTTTGCCAATGTTGCCCAAAATTCAATTCTTTTAAGCAGTCCCGACAAAACCATTCAATTGTCGGTTCGTGTTATCAACAAGCAGCTGACTTACACTGTTTCGAAAAACAATATTGAAATTATTGCACCATCAACCTTGGGTATAATGGTGGATAGTACTTTGTTGGGTAGCGATGTAAGTATAATTGGGAAAGCCGTTTTTTCGAAAATAAATGAAAAATACAGCACGGTAGGCAATCACCCTAAGGTAATAAACAAAGCTAACGAAGTGGCTATTGCATTGCAAAATGCAGGTAAAAACTTCAAGTTGTTTGTGCGGGTGTACAACGATGGTTATGGCATTCGTTATGGATTGCCCGAAGGTGCAAAGCGCATTGATACAGAGCTTACTGCATGGAACTTTGCTGATACAAATGGGAAAGTGGCCTGGTCGGATAATAGCGTAACCTACGAAAGTCTGAGCCAAGTAACTGCATGGAACAAAGTGCCCGAAAATAAAATCATTATGCCACCTTTAACTATTGAAACAGGAGGTTGTTGGGTATCGGTTTCGGAAGCCGATTGCGAAACATTTTCGGATATGAATCTACAACGAAAAGGGAACGAGCTAAAAGTGGTTTTTTCGTACAATAAAAAAGGGTGGGACATAAAACCGCTTGAAGGCAATGGCCCAAAAGTGCTGAATGGAACCTATCGTGGCATGAATGTATCGCCTTGGCGTACAGCCATTATTGCAACCAATATGACTGATTTGGTTAATTCCGATTTATTGATGAACTTATCGCCGGCACCAGCCAAAGGCTCCGATTTCTCATGGGTAAAACCCGGCCGTTGTTTGTGGCAATGGTGGAGTGTGGGTGCGCCTAAATACGAAGACCAGAAACAATGGTTCGATGCAGCAGCCAAACTCAAATGGGAATATTACCTGATTGACGATGGTTGGCGTGTGTGGAAACAAGACGGCAAAGACCAATGGCAACTGTTGGCCGAAGTAATCGCTTACGGCAAAAGTGTGGGTGTGAAATCGATTGTTTGGGTGGATTCCAAAGAGATGCGCCATGCAAAAGATCGCCGCATTTATCTCGAAAAAGTAAAAGCACTGGGTGCAGATGGAATAAAAATTGACTTTATCCCCAATGCTACTTCCGATATTATGCAATGGTACATGGGCAGTATGCAGGATTGTGCTGAATTGAAGCTTTTGCTCAACTTCCACGGTAGCGTAAAACCAACAGGATTGACACGCACTTACCCTAACGACATTACACGCGAAGCTGTTCGTGGCAACGAGTGGCACATGACGCGTTACAAACGTATTCAACCACTCAACCATGATGTAAGTACAGTATTTACACGCTTTATGGCTGGTGCTGCAGATTATACACCTGTCATGCTCGACCCCGTTGAACTTGCTTCTGCCAAATATACCTGGGCGCATCAGTTTGCACAGGCTGTAGTTTATCTGTCGCCCATCACCCATTTTACCGACCAATACAAGTTTTACCTCGAAAGTCCGATGTTTGATTTGTTTCAGCAAGTGCCTACCGTATGGGACGAAACCCGCGTATTGCCCTGCACCGAAATGGGCGAAGTAGTAGGATTTGCGCGCCGAAGTGGCAAAACATGGTGGGTTGGTATCATCAACGGTGCTAACGAGCGTGAAGTGAAAATTAATCTCGACTTTTTAAAAGGAAAAACTAATGCCTCATTGATTTTTGACACCATGAAAGGATTTGCCGAAATTAATCGGGTGGAAAAAGAAGTGAAAAAAGGCGAATTAATTACTGTGAAAATGGCTGCTGGTGGCGGTTTTGTGGGGAAATTTTAAGTTATAATATAAGGGACAAACAACTTCTCTGTAACTTGATAAAAATACTTTTGGTCATTATAATAATTATCTTTACCTTTGCAATAACTAATTACATGTAATTAGTTATTGCAAATAACTATACATAACAAATTATACATACATAGTTATAATATAAAGATAAAAATGGAAAACTGGATATTTTTAACCGAGCAAGAGGTTCTGAAAGAAATTGGTGCACGCATAAAACAAATACGATTACAGCACAATCTTACTCAAAAAACAATGAGCGAAGAGGTTGGATTGAGCGTTTCTACCATTAGCCTGATAGAACAGGGTAAACCCACTACATTGGAAAGCTTAATACGTATCTTGTTTCGATTGAACAGGATAAAAGATTTAGAAACGGTTTTCAGAGTAAGTGAAGACTTGGAACTGAAAATGAAATTTGAAAAAGCAAAACAAAAAACTGTACGCAAACGGGCTTCTAAAAAGATGGATGTATGATAGTAGAAGTAAAATTGTATGGCGAAACTTTGGGTCAGGTAGAGTGGAATGAAAACCGAAAAAGTGCTGTTTTTCAATTTAGTACAGATGCCATAAAGCGAGCTGTTGAGCCCTCGCCACTATTGATGCCATTAGAGGAAAGAAGTTTTGAAACCACACGCAATCATATAAACTTTCATAATCTGCCTTATTTATTGTCAGATTCTATGCCAGATGATTTTGGAAATGCGATGATGAAAGAGTGGTTACGACAACGGCAAATATCGTACGATGCCATAAATCCGGTGGACAGACTCACGTATATAGGCATTAGAGGAATGGGTGCATTGGAGTATAAACCGGTTAATCATAAAGAAAACAAGGATTATCTGGTAAATATTACAGAATTGCTTGATGTTGCCAAAAAAGTATTGGAAGGGAAAAAGGAGTCTGTGTACAATGAATTTAATCATGCAAGTTTAGTAAATATTTTGCGTATTGGTACATCGGTAGGAGGTGCCAGAGCCAAAGCATTGCTTGCGTTACACTTTGATAAAGAAGGTATTATTTCCGAAATTAAACCTGGAGATATTATTCAGCCACCGGGTTTTAGTTATTGGTTGTTGAAATTTGATGGAGCAAACAAAACTTCACTTGGCGAAAGTGAAGGGAAAGGAAAAATAGAACAGGCATATTACCTGATGGCTAAAAAAGCTGGCATTGAAATGACTGAATGTAGGTTAATAGAAGAAAATAACCGGTTTCATTTTCTGACAAAACGTTTCGACCGTACCGATAATGGTGAAAAAACGCATACTCAAACATTTGGAGCATTAGCCGGAATTGATTATAAGATACAAAAAGCAAGCAGCTACGAGACCTTGTTCAGGGTAATGAAACGGTTAAGATTGCCCTATAATCAACTGGAACAACAATATCGCAGAATGCTTTTCAACGTGGTAGCTCGCAATCACGACGACCATGTAAAGAATTTCTCTTTTATGATGAATGCAGATGGAAAATGGATGATTACACCCGCTTACGACCTTACTTTTCAGTATAAATCAGGTGGATTGTGGACTGATGTACATCAATCATCTATCAATGGAAAATTTGATAATTTTACTCGTACCGATTTGTTTGAACTTGGTAAAACCTTTGGAATTAAAAAAACCAATATCCTATTAGAAGAAGTTATAAATGCTGTAAGTAATTGGTCTGAAATTGCATCTGAAATTGGTATTCCGAAACAGGAAATAGATTATATTTCAAAACATCATAGATTAAAATTTAGCGAATAGATTTAGAACACAAGGTACTTCTCAAGGGACAAACAACCAACCTTTCACTTGATAAAAAATAAAAATAGTTTCAAATGAAAAACAAAATCACACTTATAGCAAGCTCATTTTCGTGTTTAGCTTTGCAAACCGCTGTGGCTCAAACAAAAATATCTCAACCAAACATCATTTATATCCTTGCCGACGATTTGGGCTATGGCGATTTGGGTTGCTACGGACAGCAAAAATTCAGCACTCCCAACATAGATGCCATGGCAAGTGACGGGATGCGATTCACACAAAATTATAGTGGTAGTACGGTGAGTGCGCCTTCGAGATGCAGTTTGCTTACCGGCAAGCATACCGGACATGCAGCTATCCGCGGCAATATAAATGAAAAAGGCAGCGATGGTAAAATGTACGATACTTCGCTTCCCGAGAGTGAAATAACCATTGCCGAATTGCTCAAAACGCGTAATTATGCCACAGCTTGCATCGGCAAATGGGGCATGGGAGGCGTGGGTTCCGAGGGGCATCCTAACAAGCAGGGTTTCGACTATTTCTACGGATACTTGGGACAGGCCAATGCACACTGGTATTATCCCGAATACATTCACGAAAACAGTACAGAAGTTATTTTGGGCAAAAAGGTGTATACTCACGATTTGTTTGAAAACAAGGCGTTAGAATTTATCAAAACCAATGCCGAAAAACCGTTCTTCCTCTATCTGGCGGTGACCATTCCACATGCCGAATTGCAAATTCCAGCTGAATATTGTACAGCTTACGAAAATAGTTTTATGCCCGAAAAAGCACACAAAGGCGATTATTCACCGCAAGAAAAACCACACGCCACGTTTGCCGCTATGTTGAGCCGATTGGATATGACGGTGGGTAAATTAAATCAGTTGCTGCGCGATTTGAAACTGGATGAAAACACGATAGTTATTTTTAGTTCCGATAATGGGCCACACAAAGAAGGTGGAGCCGACCCACAGTTTTTCAATAGTGGAGGTGGTTTGCGTGGTGTAAAGCGCGACTTATACGAAGGCGGAATTCGTGTGCCCATGATAGTAAAATGGCCGCAAGTGGTAAAATCAGGAACAGTTAGCAATCAGCCCATTGCATTTTGGGATGTACTGCCTACCCTTGCCGAAGTTGGTACTGTAAAATCCACTACCAAAATTGATGGTGTTTCTTTTTTACCAACTTTGAAAGGCAAAAAGCAAAGCAAAAAACACCTACCTTTTTACTGGGAATTTTATGAACAAGGCGGCAAACAGGCCATTATATCGGGCGATTGGAAATTGATAAAATTTAATGTGAAAAATCCTGATAAAGCCTATTTCGAATTGTACAATATAAAAGATGATTTGAGCGAAAAGAAAAATTTGGCTACTACAAAATCTGATATGGTGAAAAAACTTTCGAAACTTATGACTAAACAATATGTATTAAACGAAAAGTTTAAATGGTAAACAATTACTTTTCAACATCAAACATATAATTATGCGAAATCAAATATTCCAGTTGTCCATTTTATTTCTAATTATTTCATTCTCAGTTAGTGGTCAAAAAATGTACGACAACCGCGCCTACTGGGTTTCGGTGCTAACTAAAATTTCCGATCCTGTTATTACAAATTTGGCTAATGAAAAGTTGCGGGCAAATATGCCCATTGAATGCAAAGATCCTAAGCGCAAAGACGTAGCGCATCTCGAAGCATTTGGGAGGACACTAGTGGGCATTGCACCTTGGCTAGAGTTGGGAGTTGATGCTACACCCGAAGGTAAATTGCGTGAGAAATATATTTTTCTCACTCGCAAAGCCATTGCCAATGCAGTTAATCCAAACTCGCCTGATTTTCTGAATTTCAACAAAAACAGCGCTCAACCATTGGTCGATGCTGCCTTTATGGCCAATGGCTTACTTCATGGCTTTAATCAACTGTGGCTTCCGCTCGATAGCATTACGAAAATCAATGTAATTAAGGCTTTACAATCGACAAGAGTGATAAAAGCAGGAGAAAATAATTGGCTGTTGTTTAGTGCAATGGTGGAAGCATTTCTGATAAAAGCAGGTGCTCAATACAATGGAATGACCATTGAATACGCACTCAAAAAACACGCCGAGTGGTACAAGGGAGATGGAGCGTATGGTGATGGACCGCAATTTCATTGGGATTACTACAACAGTTTTGTGATTCAACCAATGATGCTTACTATTACAAAAGTACTGAAAGAAAATGCGCAAGATACGATTTTGAAATACGAAAAAGTAGTGGAAAGAGCGCAGCGGTTTGCAGCTGTTCAAGAGCGCTTGATTTCGCCCGAAGGTACATTTCCGCCAATTGGTCGCTCTTTGGTATATCGTTTTGGTGCGTTTCAGCTTTTGTCGCAAGTAGCACTTAACAAACAATTGCCCAAAGATGTATCACCTGCTCAGGTACGTTCTGCTATGTCGGCGGTAATTCATAGGTTAATGATTGCGCCAGAATTATTCGATAAAAATGGCTGGCTTCGTATCGGATTTTATGGTTCGCAACCCAATTTGGCCGAAGGTTATATCACCACCGGAAGTTTATATCTATGCACTGCCGGATTAGTAGCACTGGGTTTACCTGCAAACGACCCTTTCTGGACTTCGCCATCAGAGGACTGGACTAGTGTGAAAATATGGAAAGGTGTAGATATGCCTGCCGACCATTCAATAAAGTAATCGCTTTTTAAAATGGGATGTGCGATTTTCATTCCGTACGTTCGATTTTATTTTGCAAATTAAATTGGAGATTTCTTATATCTCTATAAATTAAAACTTTAATACTCAATTTAAATAAATGAAATCAAAACTATTATTTCTATGCGCCATTTTCCTATGCATTCAAACAGCATCAGCCAAATCGTCGAAAAAACCATTGAAAGAAGTGATAAATACTGCGCTTGAATTTTCTACAAAACAAAGTCTGCTTATGGCAAAGTCATTGGAAAATAAACCTACTGAGTTGCCACGAACCACTAACAATTTCGGGAAATTATTGACCTGCAAGTCTGACAATTGGGTAAGTGGCTTTTTTCCGGGCGTACTATGGTATTTGTACGAAAACCAAGCATCTGACGAATTGAAAAAATGGGCGCTAAATTATACGCAACGTGTAGCAAAAGAGCAATATACCACCAATAATCACGATGTGGGTTTTATGATTTTTTGCAGTTTTGGAAATCAATATCGTATTTTAAACGACACAAGCTCTTTACCTGTAATTTTTAATGCATCAAAATCACTATCAACACGTTACAATCCGAATGTGGGTCTTATTCGTTCGTGGGATTTTGGAAAATGGAAATATCCCGTGATTATCGACAATATGATGAATTTGGAAATGCTGATGTGGGCTTCGCAACAGTACAACCAACCTGAATTTGCTCAAATTGCTATTTCGCACGCTAAAAAAACTGCTCTCAACCATTTTCGTCCCGACAATAGTTGCTACCATGTAGTGAGTTACAATCCCGAAACCGGAAATGTCGACTGCAAAACTACGCATCAAGGTTATTCGGACCAGTCCGCTTGGGCCCGCGGACAGGGTTGGGCATTGTATGGTTATACCATGATGTACCGTTTTACAAAAGACACCACATTTTTGAACAAAGCTTGTGCGGTCGCCTCGTATCTATTGAACCATCCCCGTTTGCCGGAAGATAAAATTCCGTATTGGGATTTCGATGCGCCCAACATCCCCGACACCTACCGCGATGCTTCGGCGGGTGCGCTTATTTGTTCGGCTCTCATTGAGTTAAGTGGCTATGTGGACAAAAATAAATCACGCATTTATTTGGCTGTTGCCGAAAAACAAATTCGTGCTTTGAGTTCGACTGCTTATAGAAATGCAGCGGGTAATAATGGTAATTTTATTCTTAAACACAGTGTTGGCTCTCTACCACACAACTCAGAAGTGGACGTTCCGCTTACCTATGCCGACTACTATTACGTAGAGGCATTGATGCGCTTTAAAAAAATGCTGAATAAATAATTGCCAAGATATAAAAACAAATCATTATGACAAGAAAAATCATTACTTTAATAGCTATAATACTCTTAATCAATACGATTACTGCCAATGCTAAAGCAGAAACGCCCAAAGATAAGCTAGCTTGGTTTCAGGATGCCAAGCTTGGTCTGTTTATTCACTGGGGTGTTTATTCCAAAATAGCTGGTGAGTGGAAAGGCAAAGAAGGTTACAACGAACACGTAATGCTTTATGCCAAAATACCAATTGTGGAATACGAAAAAGTGGCTAAAACGTTGAATCCGGTTGATTTTAATGCCGAAGCATGGGTACTTGCTGCCAAAAATGCGGGCATGAAATACATTGTTATCACCACCAAACATCACGAAGGTTTTGCCATGTATAACTCGCCAAGTAGTCCGTATAATATCGTGAATCTTACGGATTTTAAGCGTGACCCGGTAAAAGAACTGGCTGTTGCTTGCCGTAAGTTGGATGTAAAATTTGGTGTGTATTACTCGCTGGGGCGCGACTGGCACGACCCAGATGTGCCTACTAATTGGCCTAAGAAAGCAGGCCGAAGTAATTTTTGGGATTTCCCGAACGAAGATGCCAAAGATTTTTCGAAATACTTCGAGCGAAAAGTGAAGCCACAAATTACCGAATTGATTACGCAATACAGACCAGCAATTCTTTGGTTCGACACACCCGAGTTGATTAGTAAAGAAC
>CAMBSB010000010.1 GCA_945870155.1 Paludibacter jiangxiensis
TATGTTTAAATCCCAACAGGGTGCAAACGCTTACTGTCAAATTCATTCTATCGCGCAAACTGCCAAAAAGAACAATCAAAATCCTTTCTTGGCAATCCTTGCCGTGGCAAATAACTATTGATACATTTGTATTGGTGCTGAGTAGTTACAAATAAAAACGTTTTATTTGTTTTACTACAAATTACAATATAAAAATCAAAAATATAAGACCAATATATAACATAAAAAAAGAGAAGTTAATCACTTCTCTTTTTTTATATGTGCCGGGCATGACTTGAAAATTTTTAGCCACATCGATGATGCAAAGTTTTTTGGATATATTTATTTTGGTTGTTAAAACAGATAAATAATATAGTAGTCGATTGTGAATGGTCATTTGGAAAAACAGGAATTGGATTAAAACCCGATATCAAATTTTATTTTTCTTCTCAACTTTAGCTTTTGTCTTAATCTCTAGTTTGGTTCGAGAATTTTTCAACTTTATTTCTTTGGCAAGTTTTTTAGCTTCTTTTCTTTCTTTTAAAACAACCTTTAGATATTCAATATAGGGTTCAATATATCTTTTTCGTTTTGTTTCAAGTAAATCATCCATAACCACAAAAATTCCGGTTTCATATACCGATCCAAAATCATGGTCAAGTATGCTACCAAACATTCGCATGGTGTCAGTTAAACCAATATATGCATTAAACATCGCCGGTATTGTTTCACCTTCAACTCTGATGGCTTTTTGAAGGGCTTTATAATCGTCGCTGGCATTTTTGCCGTGAAAAATCTTTTTGGCAATTTCCTGATTGGCTTTACTTACCATAACGGGTTCTTTTGGTAGTATAATTCTTTCAGGATCAGGGAAGTACCTGAACATATATTCGTAAATTAATTCGCGGGCAATTAATGGATAGTCTTTGTAAATAGTTACTTTACCTATAAAATATTTTGCACCCTTAATTGAATGTACCAATGCTCCCAATCCGTCCCATAAATTATCCAATGCAAAAAGGCTTTTGGTGCCCATTTTCGAAGTCTGATAATCGGGTTGTACAAAGGCGCGACCTAACTCAATAGTATGTGGCATATAGTCGGTTATAAACTTTTGGTTAAAAGTAAATAGATGCGACATCACAAATTTTGGTTGTCCATTTTCACTTAATTCAACATCTAAGCCCGAAATGTATCTATAACCACCAATAATTTCTTCGGCTTGTGGATCCCATACAATTAATTGTTGGTATGGTTTTTCCATATAATCGAACTTGTCAGTATCAATTTCATCTCCTGTACCGCCTCCTCCGGCTCTGAATGAAAGTTCACGTAAACGACCAATTTCGAGCATTGTATTTGGCGAGTTATGTGCATCAACAACATAAATTTCATTGTGAGCTTTATTGGTCGGGCGCAAAAACTTTTCTTTTGTAAGTTCTTTTTTAAGTATTTTTCTGTCGATAGGAGCAATGATAGGTTTCATCATAAATGTAAATAAAAAAGTATTTATCAGTTTTATTTTTTATAGAAATGCAAAAGTACATTTTTTTTGAAATAATTGCACTTAAAATCATATTAAAAAAATGATAAATTGTATTATTCTGATTGTTTTTAAATAAGAATTTTATATTACTGCACATTATTCTTTCAAATGTGAAGCATTTTATTGTTATATCAAAAATATACTGCATTAATCACCTTATATGCATTTAACACATTCGTTGTATATTTAATATAGATATAATTAGAAAAAAGTAATATTGTAACTGTATTTTAAATTGAAAAGTCAAATCAAAAAATTCTTTTTTTTTTGTATATTTGCACCCTTTAAAAACAACATTAATTAAAAGTGAATTTTTTATAACAAATCTACGAATATGGCAATTATTAAACCATTTAAAGGCATTCGCCCTCCAAAAAACTTAGTTGAAAAAGTAGCATCCCGACCTTATGATGTATTAAATTCCGAAGAAGCAAGAATTGAAGCCGAAGGAAATCCAATGTCGCTTTATCATATTATTAAACCTGAAATTGATTTTGTGCCCGGCACAGATGAACACGAAGAAAAAGTGTATAACAAAGCTGCTGAGAACTTTGCAAAATTTAAAGCTGAGAAATGGTTAATTCAGGACGAGACCGAAAAATATTATGTTTACGCTCAAACAATGAACGGTAAAACTCAATATGGTTTGGTTGTGTGTGCCAATGTAGACGATTATTTAAATGAAAATATTAAAAAACACGAACTAACCCGCAGGGATAAAGAAGAAGACAGAATGAAACATGTGCGTGTAAATAATGCCAATATAGAACCGGTGTTTTTTGCATATCCACATCATGATGAATTGGATAGCATTGTAAATGAGATAATTAAAAATGAAGCTATATATAATTTCGTGGCACCAGGAGATGGATTTGGACATCATTTTTGGATAATTGATAATCTTCAAATGATTGAGCGAATTACCGAAATTTTTAAATCTATACCTTCACTTTATATTGCTGATGGACACCATAGAAGTGCTGCCGCTGCTTTGGTGGGGAATGAAAAACGACTTCAAAACCCAAATCATACAGGAAATGAGGAGTATAATTTCTTTATGGCTGTTTGTTTTCCTGATAATCAATTGAATATTATTGATTATAACCGAGTAGTGAAAGATTTAAATAATTTAAGTGATGAAGAATTTTTATCAAAACTAACTCAAAATTTTGAAGTAAAAAAAATGGGTGCAGATATTTATAAACCCAATAAATTACATAATTTCTCGTTGTATTTATCGGGTCTGTGGTATTCGTTAACTGCCAAAGAAGGAACTTATGATGATAATGATCCGATTGGTGTACTCGATGTTACTATCTCGTCAAATTTGATATTGGACGAAGTACTTGGAATTAAAGATCTTAGAAGCGATAAGCGTATCGACTTTGTAGGTGGGATACGTGGATTAAGTGAACTTAAACAGCGAGTAGACAGTGGTGAAATGCGCGTTGCTCTTGCTTTGTATCCCGTATCGATGAAGCAATTAATAGATATTGCCGATTCAGGAAACATTATGCCTCCAAAAACTACCTGGTTCGAACCAAAATTACGTTCGGGATTGGTAATTCATGAGTTGGTGTAAATAAAAAATTCCACCAACCCACCAAGGGGAGAGTTTTTAGCTCATTAATCTATTGTAAATTAGTCAAATAGTAGTTTTTCTTGGGTTTTCCAAGATTGTAATAATGGCATTAACATCTTTATTCTTTGCTCTTTATTCTTTGCTCTTTGCTCTTGTTTTAGTTTTAAATTTAACAATTAATGAATAATAAAATTTCATTTTTTTTACTAATTATCGTGACTATATTCCTTTTTGAGGGATGTAGTTTAAAATCACGTATTTATAAGGCTGATAAGAGATTTGAAGTAGGCGAGTATTTTGCTGCTAGTGAAAATTATAAGCGTTTTTTTTCAAAAATTCCTGCTAAAGATAAAGATTTAAAAGCCAAAGTTGCATTTAATCAAGCCGAATGCTACAGAATATTAAATTATAGCAATGCAGAGCAAATGTATGCCAATGCCATTCGATTTGGTTATCCCGATAGTATTGTTTATTTACGTTACGCTCAGGTGCTGCAACGAAATGGAAAATACACTGAAGCTTCGAAAAACTATGCAAAATATGCCAAAATAGATTCGGCAAATAGCTTGGCTATCAATGGGTTGGGATTGCAAACCAAAATTGATTTGCTTAAATCTCAAACTACTTTTTTTAAAGTAAAAAAGCAGGATGCTTTTAATGTACGTAGAGCTTACAATTTTAGTCCTGCATATTTAAATTTATCGGGTGATGTTTTATTTTTTACCTCCAATAGGATATTTAATAAAAAAGTAGCTCAGAAAAATTCCTCTATTTCAGGTTTACCTAATAATAAAATGTATTCGGTTCGAAAAAATGCAGCAGGCAAATGGGAAAAACCTGAAATAATTAGCCTAGAAACAACACCAGCAAACTTTGATGATGGAGTATGTACTTTTGCTTCCGATGGAAGTATAATGTATTTCACACGTGCAAAAGCACAATCGGGCTCTGATATTGGAACTGAGATTTATTCATCAAACAGAGCCGGTGGAGTATGGAGTGAACCAAAAAAATTGACCATTTTCGCCGATAGCACCATTTCCGTTGCACACCCTGCAGTTACACCCGATGGAAATACCATCTACTTTGTTTCTGATAACAATAAAGGTTTAGGTGGCAAAGATATTTGGAAAGCAAAACTGGAAGCAGGCGAATGTAAATTTGTTGAAAATCTGGGTAATAAAATTAATACCGAAGGGGATGAAATGTTTCCTGTAGTGCGCTACGATGGCACGCTTTATTTTTCTTCAAATGGACATGTTGGTTTAGGTGGTTTGGATATTTTTAAAGCCGTTCAGAATAAAGATGAATCGTGGAGTATTGAAAATTTAGGAATACCAATAAATTCGAATGCTGATGATTTTGGAATGGCTTTCGAGGGCAAAGCTGACAAAGGATTTTTCTCTTCAAATAGGGGTGAAACAAGAGGCTATGATGCTATATGGAGCTTTGAATTACCTGTTTTGGAATATGTGTTAGAAGGCAAAGTCATCGATCAAAGTTCAAATCCTATTCCTGAAGCTACTGTCCGACTAGTAAGTAATACCGGACTTAATATCCGGGTTCAAACTAAAAAGGACGGTTCTTACAGATTAAAATTAGATAAAAATATTGATTGTGTAATGCTGGCTTCATCACGTGGATACTTAAATAGTGGATCAAAATTAAGTATTCCTGATTTAAAAGAAAGCAAAATTTTCACTCAAAATTTCCAACTTTCTACCATTTATAAGCCGATTCAGATAGAAAATATATTTTATGAATTTGGAAAGTGGGAACTTACAGCTGCTTCGGAAACAGGCTTGCAGGAATTAGTTAAAGTGCTGAAAGACAATCCGAATGTAACTATTGAAATTGCAGCACATACCGATTTTGTAGGCAATAATGAATCAAATAAAACGCTATCGCAGAAACGTGCCAAATCGGTGGTTGATTATCTGATATTAGCCAATATAGCCGCTGACAGATTGACATCTGTAGGTTATGGCGAAGAAAAGCCCATGGTTGTTGATGCTAAATTGGCCGAAAAACTAACATACCTGAAAGAAAATGATTTGTTGGATGAAGCTTTTATCAGCAAATTAAATGCTGTTCAACAAGAAGAATTGAATCAAATTAATCGCCGTACCGAGTTTAGAGTTGTTAAAACTAACTATAAGTAATTTGAGCGATTTCTTTCTAATAAAGAATTTACGATGAAGCAATATCATGACTTATTAAATCGCGTTCTGGCAGAAGGAGTGCAAAAAGAAGATAGAACAGGAACCGGAACCATCAGTGTTTTCGGTCATCAGATGCGATTTAATCTCGAAAATGGTTTCCCGTGTGTTACAACTAAAAAACTTCACTTAAAATCAATTATTCACGAATTGCTTTGGTTTTTGAATGGTGATACCAATGTGAAATATCTTCAGGATAATGGTGTTCGTATCTGGAATGAGTGGGCTGATGCCAATGGAGATTTAGGACATATTTATGGCTATCAATGGCGTTCGTGGCCCGACTATAAAGGAGGTCATATCGACCAAATTAAAGTAGTGATTGAGACTATAAAAAACAATCCAGACTCCCGCCGTATTATTGTAAGTGCTTGGAATGTAGCTGATATACCCAATATGAATCTACCACCTTGTCATGCTTTTTTTCAGTTTTATGTGGCTGAAGGCAAATTGAGTTTACAACTTTATCAGCGAAGTGCCGATATTTTTTTGGGAGTTCCATTTAATATTGCTTCATACGCCTTACTTTTGCTTATGATGGCTCAGGTAACCGGTTTAAAAGCAGGTGATTTTGTACATACATTGGGCGATGCCCACATTTATACCAATCATCTGGAGCAAGTAAAAACTCAATTAAGCAGAGAAACGCGCGATTTACCAACCATGAAAATTAATCAGGAAATCAAAAGTATTTTCGATTTCAAGTTTTCAGATTTCGAATTAATAAACTATAACCCACATCCTCATATTAAAGGAGAAGTGGCAGTATAATTTCACATTTATATAAAAAATGTGCAATTTATACTTAGTTTAACGGATGATTTGAATAATTATCCGTTATTTTATGTATTTTTGTCGCAATCATTTCACAAGTATTTTAAAATTTTAAAATGCTTTTTCTGTTTTTTTTCATTATCATTTTTTTTATCAATTGAAATCCTGATGAGAATTAGGACTAATTTAATGAATTTTAATTACTTATATTATGTCTAAAATTTCAATTATTGCCGCAGTTGCTGATAATTATGCTATTGGAACTTCAAAAAAATTACCTTGGCATTTGCCTGCCGATTTAAAACGTTTTAAAGAATTAACTACCGGTCATGCAGTTTTAATGGGCAAACGTACATTCGAAAGCTTACCAAACGGACCCTTACCAAATAGAAGAAATATTGTACTGTCTTCAATACAATCCGAAGGTGTTAACGAGGGTTATTATGAAGCAAATTCACTGGAAGATGCATTTGAACTATGCGAACGTGAAGAACAGGTTTTTATAATTGGAGGTGAAGCAGTTTACAAACAAAGCATGTTAATTGCTGATTTTATGTATATTACCTGGGTTCATGCCCAATTTAATGCTGATGTTTTTTTTCCAACAATTGATTTTGATAATTGGATAGAAATCTCGAGAGAAGATTTTGAGGCAGATGACAAAAATCCTTATCCATATTCGTTTGTTTGTTACAAAAGAAAGAAATAATATAAAAAAGCAATAATTTTACACGCCAAATTTTATGTTTGGCGTTTTTTATGCCAAAATTTTACTTGTTTTGCAATTTATCTTACAAAATGATTATCTTTGTAATAGATTATAACAATAAAATTAAAAGTTAAATAAAATGAGTTATTTGTTTAAACCAAAAAATTACAATCCTATTTTAAATTTACAGCAAACAGAATTAGGAATTACAAAAATTAAAGATTTTTTTCAATCTAATTTATCAGCCGAATTACGTCTACGCCGTGTAACTGCACCTCTTTTCGTGTTGCGTGGTACAGGATTAAATGATGATTTAAATGGAATTGAAAGAGCGGTAAATTTTCCTATAAAGGACATGGGAGATGTACGCGCAGAAGTTGTTCATTCCTTGGCAAAATGGAAACGTGTTACTTTGGCTGATTACGGAATTGAAAATGGATATGGTATTTATACCGATATGAATGCAATACGTGCCGATGAAGAGCTAGGAAACTTACATTCATTATATGTTGATCAATGGGATTGGGAACGAGTTATGTCTGTAGAAGAGAGGAATATTGACTTTTTAAAATCAATTGTAAACAAAATTTATTCTACTTTATTAAGTACTGAATACTTGGTTTCTGAGAGTTTTCCACAAATTAAACCTTGCTTACCTGCTGAGATAACCTATATTCATGCCGAAGAACTCAGAAAACTTTATCCAAATTTAAGTACCAAAGAACGAGAATTTGAAGTGGCTAAACAATATAAAGCAGTGTTTATTATCGGAATTGGTGGTCCGCTTGGCGATGGACAAAAACATGATGGACGTGCACCTGATTATGATGACTGGACAACTTTGGGCGATAATGGACTTGCAGGTTTAAATGGTGATATTATATTGTGGAATCCGGTTTTGGAATTACCTTTTGAGATTTCTTCGATGGGTATTCGTGTAGATAAAGCAGCTTTATTACGCCAATTGGAAATGGAAGGTAAACTAGATAGATTAGAAATGTATTTTCATAAAAGATTGATTGAAGGCTCTTTACCCCTTTCGATTGGTGGCGGAATTGGTCAATCGCGCTTGTGTATGTTCTTTTTGCGTAAAGCTCATATTGGTGAAATTCAAGCTAGTATTTGGCCTCAGCAGATGATAGACGAATGTAATTCATTGAATATAAATTTAATTTAATAAATCAAATCCCGGTAAATATATCGGGATTTTTTTTTATTTCTATTCCAACAAATAATTGATTTTCTGCTGAATTTTATGTAATTTCGCAATTTGATATAAATCAGTTAATAAATCAGTTAAAAATCAGTTAATATATAAATATGCAAATAGATTTTGAAAAATCAGGTGGATTAGTACCTGCCATAATACAAGATGAATTAAGCTCAAAAGTTTTGATGTTAGGTTACATGAATCTCGAAGCTTATCAGAAAACCCAAGAATTAGGTAAAGTTACATTTTATAGCCGATCAAAAAACAGGTTATGGACTAAAGGTGAGGAAAGTGGAAACTTTTTGAATGTAGTAACTATCAAAGTGGACTGCGATTCAGACACTTTATTGATAAAAGTGAATCCTGTGGGTCCTGTATGTCATTTAGGAACTGATACTTGCTGGGGAGAATCTAACGAAGGAGATATTGCGTTTATTAACTATTTGCAAAAGTTTATTCAAAAACGCTTTGTTGAGATGCCCGAAGGTTCGTACACAACATCACTTTTCAACAAGGGTCTGAACAGAATGGCACAGAAAGTGGGAGAGGAGGCAGTTGAAACTGTAATTGAAGCTACAAACGGTACAGATGAGGGCTTTCTATACGAAGCATCAGATTTAATTTTTCATCTAATCGTTTTGCTAACATCTAAAGGTTACTCGCTCGATGATTTAGGACGCGAATTAAAGAAAAGACATAAATAAGTATTTATTTTTTTGTTCAATTACCTCAATTAATTTTCTTTTTTATCATTTGAGTATTACTGTTTAAATGAAATTATCCATGGAGAAAAAAATATTAATTAAATATGTAAATGTTGATATTTATCAACAAGAATTATTGGTTTTAAAGAAAGTTCATCTTGAAGTTCATTCGGGTGAATTTATTTATTTGCTTGGAAAAGTAGGTAGTGGTAAAAGTTCTTTGTTAAAATCTTTTTATAGCGAATTGCCTATCTATGAAGGTGATGCTGATATATTAGGTTACGATTTAAAAACAATCAAAAGTAAAGAAGTACCATTTTTGAGACGGAAACTTGGAATTGTTTTCCAGGATTTTCAGTTGCTTTCCGATAGGACTGTTTATAGCAATCTTGAATTTGTTTTAAAAGCTACAGGTTGGATTAATAAATCTGATATTGAAACACAAATACACAAAGTCCTACATCAGGTTGGAATGTCGAACAAAGGTTATAAAATGCCGCACCAACTATCAGGAGGAGAGCAACAAAGGATAGTGATAGCTCGTGCATTGCTCAACTCACCCGAAATAATTTTGGCGGATGAACCTACCGGGAATCTTGATCCTGAAACTGGAAAGGAATTAGTTCAAATACTTTACAATATCCGAAAAACTGGAACTACCGTTATAATTGCTACGCATAATTTAAATCTTTTGGAGTTTTTTAAAGGTAGAATATTACGTTTTGAAAACAATGAAATTGCCGAAGTGAATAATACATCTTCTATCGAAAGTGTTAAGGTTCAAATAATTGCCGATAATGATCAAGTTGTTGAAGAACAATTGATTGTTAATAATGAAGTTGTTAGGAGTCATAGGCCTGTAAAACCCAAAAGTGAATAATATGCCGGTAAATCAAGTGCTTATATGAGAAATTTACTTTGTCCTCAATGTCATATACAACGTTTTAGGGTCAAAAACGAAAATGGTAATTCTGTAGTTGTAACTGTGAATGAAAAACTTGTAGTAGAAGCAATACATCCCGAAGAGTCACTTGAAGGATACGATTTGAATGTGCTTTACTGTTTGGGTTGTTCGTGGGTTGGTTCTCCTAAATCATTGGGGTCACATAAACACTAATTAAATTCTATTTTTTGTACTTATAAATATTAAAAAAGCATCTCATTTTTTTTGAGATGCTTTTTTGATTATAAGAATATACATTTTTAGTAAATGAATAATGCCAAATAAAATTCAATAAAATTTATTTTATCACTTCAAAAGCTTGTTCTAAATCGGCTTTTATATCGGCAATGTGCTCAATACCCACCGAAATGCGAAGTAAACCCGGGAATACACCGGCAGAAATTTTATCTTCGGGCGAAAGCTGTTCGTGTGTTGTAGCTGCCGGATGAATGATCAATGATTTGGCATCGCCTACATTGGCTAAGTGACTGATTAATTTCAAATTGTCAATCAATTTGTCCGCTTTTTCAGCATCTCCTTTCAATTTAAACGAAAGTACACCTCCATAACCTCGTTTTAAGTATTTATTGGCAACAGCATGATATGGACTGCTTTTCAATCCCGGATAGTTTACATAATCCACAGCCGGGTGATTTTCCAACCAGGTAGCCAGTTCAAGCGCGTTTTGCACATGTCGTTCCACGCGAAGTGAAAGTGTTTCCAATCCTTGTAACAATAGGAATGAATTAAATGGGCTGATTGCATTACCCCAGTCGCGAAGTCCCTCTACACGAGCACGTATATTGAAAGCTATGTTTCCAAACGGACCGTTAGTTCCAAAAACATCCCAGAAAATCAAACCATGATAACTGTCCGATGGCTCGGTAAATGCAGGAAATTTTCCATTGCCCCAGTTGAACTTACCGCTATCCACAATCACACCTCCTAACGAAGTTCCATGACCACCTATCCATTTAGTTGCTGATTCAACAACTATGCTTGCACCATGCTCTATCGGACGGAAAATTGCTCCACCTGCACCGAAAGTATTATCCACAATCAATGGAATGCCATGTTTGTCGGCAACAGCTGCAATGGCTTCAAAATCAGGAATATTCAAATCGGGATTTCCAATGGTTTCCAAATATATTGCTTTGGTGTTATCATCAATCAAAGCCTCAAAAGTTTCGGGTTTGTCGTCGACAGTAAATTTTACTTCTACACCCAAACGTTTGAATTGGTTCTTGAACTGATTGTAAGTACCACCATATAAATGTGATGTGGAAACAAAATTATCGCCTGCTTGCACTATATTATTGATAGCCAGAAATTGAGCTGACTGACCAGATGAAGTTGCCAAAGCTGTTACGCCCCCTTCGAGGGCAGCAATACGTTTTTCGAAAACATCGGTTGTAGGGTTCATCAAACGGGTGTAGATATTTCCGAATTTACGCAAGGCAAAAAGATCAGCACCATCGGCAGCATCATCGAAAACATAAGAACTTGTTTGATAAATCGGCACTGCACGTGCTTTTGTTGTTCCGTCAACTACCTGACCGGCATGTACTTGTAAAGTTTCAAATTTCATATTTGTAAGCCCTCTAAATCCCCCTAAAGGAGAACTTTTGATTACTACGAGGGCAATAGTTTATTTGTATTTATATATTTTAATTGTATATGTAATTTATTGGAGTTGGATTCGACAAGTTATCGTTTATCGGACAACGACTTTTTACTGTATCAATAAGTAGGGTTTCTTTCTCCTTGTCCGAATCTGTTTCCAAAGTTATTTCTACGTTTAACGATTTAAAACCGGCTCTTTCTTCATTCGAAATACCAAGAAATTTAGCTGGATTTATATCACCATCGATATTTATTTCCAAGTGTTTTATTTTGATTGACAATTCTTTAGCCACAATGCCGAAAACTACATTTAAACAACCTGCATAACCTGCTAATAAATACTCCACAGGATTAGCTGCTGAATCTTCGCCTCCCAACATTTCAGGTTCGTCAACAATTAGTTCAAAATTGCGCGCATATCCCTGGTATTTTGTCAGACCAATATTTTTTCCGTTTACTTTAAAATTTAAATCTTTTGATGCCATAATATCTTTTGTTTGAAAATTGTAAATTTAATAAGCTTATTCCTCTTTTATTTGAAATGTTTGAAAAGTTGAAAATCTTCAATAGTAAATTGTAAATTGGTAAATTGTAAATTAAAGCGGATATTCCTCAAATGCATAAAGCAAAGTAGATAAATAGCGTTCACCGGTATCGGGCAATAAAGCCACTATGTTTTTGCCTTTGTTTTCGGCGCGTTGTGCTAAAATAGTAGCTGCATAAGTGGCTGCTCCCGAAGAAATTCCTACCAGCAAACCTTCTTGTTGTGCCAACTGACGTGACGTAAGTATGGCATTGTCATTGCTTACCTGAAGTATTTCGTCAACCACATTAGGATTATAGTTTTTAGGAATAAATCCTGCACCAATTCCCTGAATTTTATGAGGACCGGGAGCACCACCGGATAATACCGGAGAATCGGCAGGCTCAACAGCCACAATTTTGATATTTGGATTTTTTGATTTTAAATATGCTCCCACACCGCTAACAGTTCCACCGGTACCTACACCTGCAACAAATATGTCAACTAAGCCATCAGTATCATTCCATATTTCAGGTCCGGTAGTTGTATTGTGGATTTTTGGGTTCGAAGCATTTTCAAATTGTTGTGGAATAAATGAAGCAGGATTTTCTTCGTGTAGCTCAATAGCACGGGCTATTGCACCTTTCATTCCATTGGCACCCGGTGTAAGTACCAAATTTGCACCTAAAGCCTTTAGCAAGTTACGACGTTCTATGCTCATTGTTTCGGGCATGGTAAGTGTAAGTTTGTAGCCTTTAATTGCAGCTACCATAGCCAATCCTATACCTGTATTACCGCTTGTTGGTTCAATAATTTCCACGCCAGCTTTCAGAATTCCTATTGCTTCGGCATCTTCTATCATTGCCAATGCAATACGTTCTTTTACACAACCTGCGGGATTAAACGATTCCAGTTTTACTATTACATTGGCTTCTAAACCTTTGTTTGAGGAATAATTTGAAAGTTGAACCAATGGAGTATTTCCAATAAGTTCATTGAGGTTTTTTGCAATCTTTGCCATAAAATATTTTTTTGAATTTGTTCCTGTTTTATGATGCAAAGATATGGCAGTTCTTAAATATCCACAATCGCACTGATTGGGTATTTTTTATACCATAAATATGGTATGAATTAAATAATCAACCTCCCAACACCAGTTACCTAACCCCACAAAAGGGGAATGGAGAATTGTTGAGTTTTATATACATTTAAATAATTATACATTTATATGATACAAATACTAAATTTTCATGTATTTATAATTGTAAATCTTTAAATTGTAAATCAGCAAAATTATATTTCAAAACTAATATGTACGATACTGGTATATTATCTTTTTATTTATTCATCGGGTTATTTAATTTTTATCAGTTTTATGTTATAAAACATAATATTTAAAGTGTTTAAATTAAACAATGTATGTATTTTTGTATTAAGTTTATAGATTCAAATCATCTAAATCCAACTTTAAATGATATTAGTTTGTAATATATTAGCTATCCTAAGCATACTTACCTTCAGTGGTTTAAATTCTTATTACCCCAAGCTGAAAAACTTTATCACGCTTCCCCTTATCTTCGAATAATATCCCGTTCCTGCATTCCACAATTTTTTTCAGACAGCAGCGAACGGGAAAAAATGATGAATCTGAGTCTGAAAAATAGCGGACGAAGAGCAAGTCCGTTATCTGTAATTGTCTTACAATTAATTATTTTTTAAAATGAAAAATATTCATAATCAAAGTATACCGGAAGATATACTTGCAAATGTGAAAGCGAAAATTGTGGAAGCAATCGCATTGATTAAACCTTATTCCGTAATACTTACAACGGAAGAACGTGCTACGGCAGTGAAAGTAGGAGACAGTGGGTTTAATTTTATAACTAAAGTACTTCAATATACCCAAACAAACCCTGAATTTGTTCCAAGTTATTTGAATGTTGCAGATTTAGAAATCGACGTTAAAGATGGTGATGGACATCCGGCAATAACTACATTGATAAATCAGTTATATAACTACTTCGATGATACCAAACTGGAAGCGCGCGCCGAGGCTTATGGAGCAGCTTTGTATTACTACGCAAGCGTACAACAAGCTGCTTCGGTTAATTTACCTGGTGCCAAAGCTATTTATGACGATTTGAAACAATATTTTGCCGGTAGAGGAAGTAAAGTTGTAGCAGCAAAATAATAAAAGAAATAAAACAGATAGTTTTATTTAAGTGTGAATAGAGCCGTGAGATATTGATCTACGGCTCTATATTTTTAAGAAGTTCTGTTCTTTAATAGTCCCATGTCAGTCTACTCTTCAGGAGCAGTGATTGCCTCCTTCGGAGTAGGTAGCTATTCCAACCGAGCAGTCGTCTTCTCCTTGGGAGTAGCTGACTACTCCAACCGAGCAGTTGTCTTCTCCTTGGGAGTAGCTGACTACTCCAATGGAATAGACAGCTACTCCTTCCGAGCAGTGCTCTTCTCCCGAAGAATAGATGATTATTATGTAAGAGCCGATTTTGCCATTAATTTAGATAGATGGTATCTGATAATTAACAAACAAGAAAATGATGTATTAATAAAGGTTCTTTACTAATCCGTTTAACTTGTGAAGTAGAATAACAACAACTATCTGAATTTTCAGATTCTATTAAAATTTCATCTGCAAACCAGTTACTATCTATTTTCGACAATTCCACGATCCAATCATTTATTATTTTTATCCAATAATCAGGAGTGTATTTTTCAATAAACCCAACCATTCCACTCTGGAAAAGCCCTTTACCATGTTTTTCAATCTTGAACCGCTCAATTCCGCCGTTTTGTGTTTCGCCGATTACATATTCTTTCTCAAAAGTTTGTGATGGTAATCGCTTTGACTCTACAACAAATAATGGTTGATGAGTTGCACCCTCTTCCACTGTATGAAAATAGAAATCTGGAATGCCCTTTGTCCCAAGAAATATGTCGGAATATTGATTCTTTACTCCAATTGCGGGTTGATCCTTTATTTTAACCTCAATCTGTTCAACTAAAATTTGTGTGAGCTTATTCTCATTTAAAGGTAATCGTAGATTTGATTGAGTTGATGCTTTTTTATAAGGTGTACATGCCGCCAAAATGGCCTCAATAATAATACTGATTGTTTTCCCCGGATCAGAACTGATTTCAGGAAGAATAACGTTTGTAGTGATATTGAGGTCTTCTGCTGTCATTTAGTATCCGGCTTTAGATAAATCAGCAAAACACTTGTCAGCATCACGATAAGCTATTAAAGAAATCCAATAACGGTATTGGTTGGGCTTTACAAAAACGATGGTGTCTTTTTGTGGATAAAGTTTGATGATTCGATTTGAAGACAGGTGCTGAGATACTTGATAATGAGTTAAACCAGCTAAATTAAAGTCCTTTTTATCTGAATAAATAATTTCATTAGCCGAATTATCATCGTATTTGAAAATGGTAGCAATAAATGACGAGTTATCAATTGAAACTACTTCATCAAGGCGGAATTTTTTATTTCCATCTTCATACAATTGGTTTAGAACGGATGAAAATTCAGTGCCATAATTTTCAATTATTGACTTTAGTTCATTAGAGTGAATTGATTTGACAGCTTTGGAATTTTCACCTTGAACAAGGAAATCTCGCAAAAGTCCATTTACATCTTTAATGATTGATCTATCATAACTTGAAAAATTAAATGTCTTCTCATTAATAGACAAAAAAGGCAATTTCATATAATCTCCTTTTAATACTGCTGTATTTCTATTGATTAATATTTTACTACTCGTTGCATAAATATGGAACTTGTTGTATTCATCATTTTCATTAAATAATTGTACTATTGATTTTAGTAAATCAACATCTCCTTCTGTAGAACTTATACCAATAATCTGATCTTTGTAAGAGAAAGATCTATCATTAAAGAAAACAGGTAATTTTTCATTCCCGATGTTTTCCCAAATAATTACATTAGGACTTTTAAATAGACTATGCTCCGGAACTTTTCTGAATTTAGTCTTATTGTCAATTAATTGCAGTCTTGAATAATCAATACCTTTAGAGCTAATAGCACTTGTTGGTAATGTCTGTAGAGAGTAAATGAATTCAGGCGTTAATTTACCGCCATTCCCTACTATGTATCCTTCACCACTAATACAATTATGTTTTATTAGAAACTCTTCGAAAGTATCAAAATAATTGCTCTTTTCAATTATAGTTTTTATTCTCCCACCACCAAGAAGATTTGTTTTCCAAATATAATTAGAGTTTATTGCAGTATCTCTATTTACAAAATGTAAATCATAATCATCAATTTCAAAAACAAGACGTTCTTTAGTTGCATTTGTTCTACGGAATGTAACATGTAGAATATTCTTTTGGAAATCAGGAGGTGATTTTCTTAGAAAAATAGCTGCAGAACCAACTCTAGCCCCATTGTCCCACAAAGATTTTCCTTCAGATAATGCTGAAAAATCAAAAATCTGAATCACATTTAGTTTAGAAAATAGAAGTTTTTTGTATTCTTCCGAGGAAGAGTTATACAAAAGTCCTGATGATTTAATAATAAGGCATTGAATGCCATCATCTTTTAAAAAAGGTAAGGATTCTGATAAAAATTTCAAGGCAATTTGACCTTGAGGAATCTTCACTTTTTCTTGTTGATATTTCCAAATATTGCTATAATTAGTAATTCCACCAGTTTTAAATGGCGGATTACCAATCACTAAATCAAACTTGAGATTGTTTAGTTTTTCAAAATTTGCTTTTTGTTTCCCAATAAGCAAAACATCATGTTCATCTTTAGCCTTAATTTCATTAATGAAAAAATCGGTATGAAGAACATTACTTTGTGTCAGATCATCAAACTTTAATTTTGAGATAATCTGCATCGGTGATAATTCATCACACAAGGCGAGACAAAGGCTAAAAGCCGCTAATCGAGTTGCTTGCTCCTCCTTATCTGTACCATAAACACATTTCAACAGTTTTTTTAAATCTGCAACCTCACGTGGTTTCTCAATACCATTTTGAAGTCTCCACCACTGCACCAATCGCTTGAAAGCAATTACAAGAAAAATTCCTGAACCACAAGCCGGATCAAGAACTTTATAGGTTTCTAAGTCTATTTCATTGTAACTTTTCAAAGGCATCGCTTCATCTACCAATAAACGAGCTAAATGAGATGGAGTATAAAAAATACCTTCACTTTGTTTGTTCTTCTTAGTGTCGTTTGTATTATTTCCTGCTAAAAACTCTTCATATAATCTACTAATTAGTTCAACAGGAATATAATTAAATTCATATAATTTTATAAATTCAAATACTCCTTGTCCATCAGGATGTGATTTACCTTCGAGTGCACTGGCAAGAATATTTAGGTCACATCCTTTTATAATATCCTTTTCAGATTCTTCCCATGCAAAAAGGTTTCCATTAAAGCCAAAATGTAGTTTCTCTAATAGCTCAACAAATTTACCTTTTCTAAGAACATCAATAAAAGATTGAGAATTATCAAATTGAGGAAAGTATTTATTCCCAAACAGATTCTGCTCTTTATTATCTTTTTTGTCTTCAAGATATTTAATTAGAATTGATTGAATAATAATTTTGTTGATAATCGGTTTATCAATGGTAGCATTCTTATTTTTTAGAACTTCTGTTACCTTTTGTATCCACTGGATGAGGATGTCGTAAGCCGAGTTTGAAAATTTAAACTTCTTTTCATTTTCAAGTTCATCCCAAAAAACTCCACTTTTAATTTTTACAGCAAATTGTTCGTTGTATAGTTTATGAGCTGCCCCTGCTACTTCTAGTTGTTCTAAGTAGTTCGGTTTATATACTTCGTTGACTAGCTTTGTAGAAGTTGTACAATTGATTATTTTAATCTCAGTATTGAAAAAGAAACATGCTAAAGGGGCTTCACCACTACTCCAAATTTGTTTTTGGATTAATGCTATTTCGGCCTCATTTTCTTTATTGAATCCTTGGTTGGTAAAGTCGAATAGATAAACTTGTGGTTTGTAATTTCCAGTAAATTGTTTTCGTAAAAAGACTGCGTCTGCTTTAAACTTCTTTGCCTTTTCTATGTGGAAATTAATCTCAGGATTATCAGAAACAACATTGGTTAGAAACAAAGAATCATCGTTCAAGAATCCCAGTTTATCAAGACCTTGATTGAAATTAATTATTTGTTCTGTAGTTTTCATTTTGTAGTTAATGATGTGCAAATATAAACAAATAAAATTAGATAATTACAGTAAATTTAATTTTAAATATCATCCACACCCCTCTTCACGGCACAATCATCTGAATAGCACCCGGAATAATGCCTACTTTAAATGGAGATGAACCGTTTACAATTATGCCATCAGCTTCCATCAAAGCTGCTTTATCGCATTGTATAAGTAGTTCTTTGGTTTGGAAGGATACTATCAGTGAATGTTCGAGTAATTTGCCCCGAAACAGGAATCCCAGTGCACCAATAATTTTAAAAAATGTAGGATTCCTGGCCATCATCACGTCCAGCAAACCATCGTAGGGCAATGCATTGGGTGTTTGTTTCAATCCGCCTCCACTATAGCAGCCATTGGCTATATTCATGGTAAACATTTTGTCAGTTATGTTTTTTTCGTCGGAATGAATTTTTATCTGATTGGCTTTGTGCGAAAATACGGCCAACAATAAGGAGACGGTGTACATAAATGAGTGACTTCCAAATATCTCTTTCAGCCTGTGAGTCAGGTTTACTACGGCTGCATCCAGTCCCAAGCCTATGGAATTGATGAAAAAATGCGATTCTTTTTCGCCCTCCATGTCGTAGTCCACCCTGCCAATGTCTATCATTTGCAGTTTGCCTTTTAAAAATACTTCTATCGATTTTTTGTAATCACTGGTTAAGCCCCAGAACCGACCCCAATCATTACCTGTTCCACGGGGGATTAAAGCTATTTTCAAATCATTGGTTTGTTCCACTTTGGAACTGAAAATCCCGTTAATTACCTCACTCATTGTACCATCACCGCCTAAAACCAGGATGTTTTTATACTTTTTCTCCACAAAATACCGGGCAATTTTGGTGGCATGTCCGGCAAAACGTGTAACTCTGTAATCGAAAGGAATATCATGATGTTTTAAAACCAGAAATAACTCTTTGCGTTGAAGACGGAATTTCTTTTTTCCCGATTTTGGATTGATAATTATAGCCCAATGTTTTGTTGTGATTTCCATGTGATTTTAAGTATTATCTGCCCCCTAACCCCCTAAAGGGGGAATATTGAAGCGAAGTTTTAATTTTTTAGTAAAAAAATAATCTATAAAATGAAATGATTGTTTTTCAAATTTTTAAGCATTTTAATCCCTTATTTTATATTAAATAAAGAAGTCCTGAATTGAGAAAAAGCAAAAAACTCATTATATTTAACATTGCTTTCCATCAAATCCATATTATTTCCCCTCTTCCTCCCTCTCCATTTGGAGAGGGTTGGGGTGAGGTTCGGTTAGGGGGCATGTTTATATCATCTGTTTTTTATCTAACTGTCCGAATACCTTTTTAAGTAATTCGCTCGTTCTGGCAATAGGGTCTTTGCGTATAAGCTTTTCTTCGATGGCAATTTTCATAAAAATGGCATCCAGGGCTTTTCCGCTGACATAATCTTCAATATTGATATTGACTTCTTTCAGTCCGGCAATTTTACCTAATGTAGATTTTGCCGCTGAATTATATCCATTGTGCAATAAATTCCAGGTATCGGTGGTCGATACATTGGCTACCAATGGTTTTGATAAAGATTGTTTAACTTTTATTTGAAACGCATCTTTCAACTGTGCATAAGTGTTTTTTCTTAAAAACTCGGTGGCAGCATTGTCGGCACCAAACAAAATATTAGTCGCATCGCTGAATGTCATATTCAAAATCGCATTTTTAAAAATAGGAATGGCCTCTTTCACAGCATCTTCGGCCGAGCGATTCAAGGATAAAACTGTTTTATTTACCAGTTCCTGACCACCGGGTATCAGTTTTATATTGTTTATTATAGGTTGAGCCTCATCGGGTAATAAAAGTTTGTAAGCCAAATCTTTGTAAAAACCATTTTCAGTACCCAACAAATTTACAGCTTTTTCCAGACCCACATTTAACGAGCTTTTTAATCCTGAAATATTTTCGGAATTTGAAACCCCTATGTTTGAGTTTGTTTCGTTTAGCGATTTAGCTATTTGCAATAATTCGGCGCATGAACTAGTTAAAAAGGCAATAAGGATAATTGAAATTAGTTTTTTCATAAAGATATTTTTTTTTGAATATTTAAAACGAACAAAAATACAATTATTTTTTGTTGTGTAATATATTGTAGCGAACATTTTTAATTTGAATATGTTTATAAGAGTACTGAAAAACCAGATAAAAATTTAAATTTAAGAATAAACATGAGTAAAATTGAGAAAATTTTTGCGCGCGAAGTATTAGATTCGCGTGGAAATCCTACTGTTGAAGTAGATGTACTTTTAGAATCAGGAATTATAGGTCGTGCTGCTGTGCCATCAGGTGCATCAACCGGCGAAAATGAGGCCATTGAATTGCGCGATGGCGACAAAGCCCGTTATCTTGGCAAAGGCGTACTTAAAGCTGTAGCCAATGTAAATAATGTAATTGCACCAGCACTTGTTGGTGTTAATGCATTGGAGCAAAGATTGATTGACAAAAAAATGATTGCTTTGGATGGCACAAAAACTAAATCGAATTTGGGTGCAAATGCTATTTTAGGTGTTTCGTTGGCAGTAGCTAAAGCAGCAGCCGAATACTTGGGTTTACCTCTCTATCGTTATATTGGAGGAACAAATGCCTTTACTTTACCTGTTCCCATGATGAATATTATCAATGGTGGTTCGCACTCCGATGCTCCTATTGCTTTTCAGGAATTTATGATTCGTCCGGTTGGTGCTAAAACATTCCGCGAAGGACTGAGAATGGGTGCCGAAGTTTTTCATTCTTTGAAAAAAGTGCTGCACGACCGAAATTTGAGTACTGCCGTAGGTGATGAAGGTGGTTTTGCACCGGCGCTGAATGGTACAGAAGATGCTTTAGAATCAATACTTGTAGCCATCGAAAAGGCCGGATACAAACCTGGTGTTGATGTTACTATTGGTTTAGATTGTGCTGCATCGGAGTTTTACAAAGATGGTATTTATAATTATGCCAAATTTGAAGGGGAAAACGGAGCAAAACGCACTTCGGCACAACAAGCCGACTATTTGGCAGAATTAGTGTCTAAATATCCTATTGATTCCATTGAAGATGGTATGAATGAAGGTGATTGGGATGGCTGGAAACTGTTGACTGAAAAACTAGGTGATAAATGTCAGTTGGTTGGCGATGATTTATTTGTTACCAATGTTGAATATCTGAAAAAGGGAATCGAACTGGGCTGTGCCAATTCCATTTTAATTAAAGTAAATCAGATTGGTACGTTGACCGAAACTTTGGATGCTATCGAGATGGCGCATCGTGCCGGTTATACTTCGGTAACTTCACACCGTTCGGGCGAAACTGAGGATGCAACAATAGCCGATATTGCAGTTGCTACCAATTCTGGCCAAATTAAAACTGGATCGCTAAGTCGCTCAGACAGAATGGCTAAGTATAATCAGTTGCTTCGTATTGAAGAAGAATTGGGCGATTTAGCTGTGTATGGATATAAAAAATAAGAAAAAATGACAGAATAAACTGCCAAAATTATACTCACTTAAAGCTGTCTGACAAATTAGACAGCTTTTTTTGTTCATTTTAATTACACTTTTTAAAACTTTAAAATCGAGCTAGTTAATACCCGTTAAGCAATAAAATCGTTTCGTTAATTATCAAAAAATCTTAATGAAATATTTTATCAGCGGAATAATTTTTGAATAATTTAGCGTTGTATTATTCAAATTTATTATTAATCATAAACTATAAACTTATTACATTATGAATGTACTACCAAAAACAAAAATGCTAGGATTATTTGTTGGAATTGTATTAGTTAGTTTAGCTACAAACTTAACAGCCAACTTCATTACTAAAAAACAAAGTGATAACAATTTGTTTCAGGGCAATCAAACACCTGTAAGTTATGCCAAATTTGCCAGTGCATCCAAGGCATTTGATACCGATTTTACGGTGGCAGCCGAATTGTCAATTCATGCGGTTGTTCACGTAAAAACCAAAACACCGGTTCAGGTCCAACAATTTGGAAATGGATTTGGAGGTGGATTTAACGACGAAATTTTTGAGTATTTTTTTGGACCTCAGCAGCGACAAGCACCAAAACAGAATGATATTCCTATGCGTGAAGGTTCCGGTTCCGGTGTCATTATTTCGACAGACGGCTATATAGTTACCAATAATCATGTGGTTGACAAATCGAAAGAAATTGAGGTTACTTTGAATGACAAACGAACTTTCAAAGCCAAAGTAATTGGAGCTGATCCAAATACCGATTTAGCATTGATTAAAATCGAAGCTGAAAATCTTCCGGTTATTATATTTGGAAATTCCGATTCGCTCAAAGTAGGTGAGTGGGTATTGGCAGTTGGTAATCCCTTCAATTTAACTTCTACCGTTACTGCCGGAATTGTGAGTGCCAAAGCGCGTGACATTAATATAATTGAATCAAAAATGAAGATTGAATCGTTTATACAGACCGACGCTGCTGTTAACCCCGGAAATAGTGGTGGGGCATTGGTGAATACAAGAGGCGAATTAGTGGGTATAAACACTGCCATTGCTTCTCAAACAGGTTCTTATGCTGGCTATGCGTTTGCCATACCTGTTAGTATTGTACAAAAAGTTGTATCCGATATGCGTCAGTTTGGTGCTGTTCAACGAGCTGTTTTGGGTGTAAGTATGGGTAATATTGATGAAAAATTAGCCAAAGAAAAAAAATTGAAAACCATGGAAGGTGCTTATGTGTCGGATATTGTTGAAAATAGTGCAGCAGAAAAGGCCGGAATTAAAAAAGAGGATGTTATAATAAAAATTAATGACGTAAATATTAAATCGGCAGCTGAACTTCAGGAGCAAATAGGAAGATATAGTCCGGGCGATAAAATTAGTGTTACCGTTTTACGCGATAACAAAGAAATTACTATGAATGCTGAATTGAAAAACAGACAAGGCAATACTAAAGTAGTTTCGTCAGATCTTAAAATTGATATGCTGGGAGCTGAGTTTAAAGAAATGAACAACAAGCTTAAAAATCAATTTCAACTCGAATATGGCATTGAAGTGAAGTCAGTTAGCAAAGGAAAATTCCAACAAGCAGGCATTAAACCAGGATTTGTAATTGTAAAAATAAATAATTTACCTATTCGGAATGAGGATGATATTGAGACCGCATTGAATGACGCCATGAATACTGCCGATCAGTTTAAAGTGCTTACAATTGCCGGAATTTATCCGAATGGTAAGGTTAGCTATTATACCATTAATTTAATGGATTAATTAAATTCAAAATCAAATATTGAAAAAAAAGAGAAATTACCTCTTCAATTTTATATTGAGAGGTAATTTCTTTCATTTATATGTAAAAATCATTAAATTCTGAAAACAATTTTCAATTTTCAACGTTTCAATAACAAGGTTTATAAATTAGCAAGTTTTCACTTTAAAGAATTAAATGAAATGAAAAAGTTCGTAGTTTTCACAGCTATTTTTTTATTCATCAATGCTCTTATTTATAGTCAAATAAGTATCAATTTACCCAAAATTACCAATCAAAATGTAAAATGGGATAACAACTATAGTTTTGATAAATCAAATGCCTTCAAAATAGAAGCATACAGTGGAAAAAATGAGTTGATGCAGACTTTGAATTATAAAATTTACTACCAATCGAAAGGTGAAAATTTTTTAATTCAATTAATTCCTAAAAAAGCAGGCAATGGAACTGAAAATATAATAGATAAAAAAAACGAACTTGCTGTTCAGATTTTCGGAGCCGGTTAAAATGCCAAACCATATTACAATGCCAGTCCATTTAAATATCCATCAGAAAATGATCTTAAAAAGCTCGAAATAATCCCAACTGAAGACACAAAAACTATTTTGGGTTACAAATGTAAAAAATACACCTACACTTATAAAAAAATTACCGGTGAAGTGTGGTTGACGAATGAAGTAAAGATGCCAAACGATTACGGAATTTTCAGAGCTTCAAAAATGGCAGCACAACACAATACCCTTTCTGTAAGCGGTTTTGTAATGGAAACAAGTATTTTCGATGCTAAAGGAGGGAAAACAGTAATGCAAACCCTTTCGTTGAAAAACACTGAAAATTACAAAATTTATTTAGACGTAGTTGAAATGAATGTGGCGATTAATAAAGTTAACTATTACACTTTCTAAAATTCATAGCTTTTTAGTTAACGATAATTCGTGAAAAAGCATTTTGCCAAGTCAAAAAAAAACACTACTTTTGCAAGCTAATTTTCTACATAGAAATGAGACAGTTAAAAATTACCAAATCGATTACAAATCGAGAAAGTGCATCTCTTGACAAATATTTGCAAGAGATTGGCAGAGAGGATCTTATCACAGTTGAAGAAGAAGTTGAGTTAGCACAACGTATCCGCAATGGAGACCGTGTAGCTTTAGAAAAACTAACTCGTGCAAATCTTCGTTTTGTCGTTTCAGTTGCTAAACAATACCAAAATCAAGGTTTAAGTCTGCCCGACTTAATCAACGAAGGAAATCTTGGATTGATCAAAGCTGCTGAAAAATTTGATGAAACACGTGGATTCAAATTTATTTCGTATGCAGTGTGGTGGATTCGTCAATCAATTCTGCAAGCATTAGCTGAACAATCGCGTATTGTTCGTTTGCCTCTCAACCAGGTAGGTTCTTTGAATAAAATCAACAAAGCATTTTCTAAATTTGAACAGGAAAATGAACGTAGACCATCGCCCGAAGAACTAGCTGAGAAATTGGATATTCCGGTGGATAAAATTACCGATACCATGAAGGTTTCGGGTAGACACATTTCGGTGGATGCTCCTTTTGTTGAAGGCGAAGACAACAGCTTGTTGGATGTAATGATAAACGATGATTCTCCCAACGCCGACCGTGTATTGATCAATGAATCACTCTCTAAAGAGATAGAGAGAGTACTAATTCACACTCTTTCGGATAGAGAAAGAGATATAGTCAAGAAATTTTTCGGAATCGGTGTAGCAGAAATGACATTAGAAGAGATTGGAGATGAGTTCGGACTTACCCGTGAGCGTGTACGCCAAATCAAAGAAAAAGCTATTCGTAAATTAAGACCAAATTCAAAAAGTAAATTATTAAAAACCTTTTTGGGTTAATCTGAAATTTTATATTAAAAAAAGCGAAATCCATCGGGTTTCGCTTTTTTTGATGAGCATAAATATATCGAAGACTCATTAGTTTGAGCTAAATTTTGAATGATAACAATTTCAATTCTATGGATTTATATTTTTCTAGTTCTTACTTAACTTATGGTTTTTAAGTTGTAAAATCATATCCATTTGTTCAGCTAATTTCATCGAATGTGTTACTAATAATAGAGTTGTATTCAATTCTTTATTTAATTTCAGCAATTCAGTAAAAAGTATTGTAGCACTTTCTTCGTCAAGTGAACCTGTTGGTTCATCAGCAAGAATAAGTTCCGGTTGATTTATTAATGCCCTAATACATGCAGTGCGTTGACACTCACCACCTGAAAGCTGTCCGGGTAATTTATTTATATTTTCAATCATTCCAAGTTGGTCAAGTAGTTCTTTGGCACGCTTAATACTTGCATTTTTTTCTGATTTGTTTTTATTTGTTAATGTGGGTATTAAAATATTTTCTATCACGGTACATTGTGGTAAAAGATAATGCATTTGAAATATAAATCCAATATGTTTATTTCTAAATAAACTTCTTTCCATTTCGTTAAAATCGCTTACATCCTGATTTTTATAAAAAATCTTTCCAGTATCCGGAGTGTCAATCAAACCAGATATATTAAGAAAAGTTGTTTTTCCAGTTCCGGATTGCCCCACTATGGCTATTGATTTACCGTTTTCAATTTCAAGTGAAATATCATTTAAAATTATTTGATTTCCATAGCTTTTGGAGATATTTTTAAATGACAGAATTGAATTATTATTTACCATGTTTTATGATTTACAAATTAAGATATTCTTAATAAAAAGAATTAATAATTATGATATAACTCTAACAAAAATAAATCTCTTAAGGTTTAATATTATATAGATTTTACAATATATTCACCTAAAGAGATTTAATATGAATTGAATATTTCGAAATTTTGATATATGAAATCAAACCTATATAAAGTTGATGTTTATTATCTTTTTTTACTTAACTCTTCTTCAAAATATTTGATAGTTTTTGCTAAACCCTCATTTAATTGAATATTAGGTGTCCATTTATCTAAGAGTTCATAGGCTTTGGTAATATTTGGTTGCCTTTGTTTAGGGTCATCTGAAGGCAAATCTTGATAAATGAGTTTTGATTTAGAACCTGTTAAATCAATTACTTTTGTTGCTAATTCAAGCATTGTAAACTCATTTGGATTCCCAATATTTATTGGTCCAATGACAGAATCATCAGTTTTCATCATACGAGTCATACCTTCCAATAAATCTTCAACATATTGAAAACTTCGTGTTTGAAGTCCATCTCCAAAAATTGTAATATCCTGACCTTTTAATGCTTGAACAATAAAGTTAGAAACAACACGACCATCGTAAGGATCCATACGTGGTCCATAGGTATTGAATATGCGAATAATCTTAATTCTAACATCGTTTTGACGATGATAATCCATAAAAAGAGTCTCAGCACATCTTTTACCTTCATCGTAGCACGAACGTATTCCAATGGTATTTACATTGCCCCAATACTCTTCAGGTTGTGGATGTATGTTTGGATCTCCATAAACTTCGCTGGTTGAAGCTTGAAGAATTTTGGCTTTAACACGTTTTGCTAAACCTAGCATGTTAATAGCACCCATAACCGAAGTTTTTACAGTTTTAATTGGGTTATATTGATAATGAACAGGCGATGCCGGACATGCAAGGTTATATATTTCATCAACTTCGGCCATATATGGTGCTGTAACATCATGACGCACAAATTCAAAATTATTGTTTGAAAGATTATGTTCAATATTTTTCCGACGTCCGGTGAAAAAATTATCCAAACAAATTACTTCATTTCCTTCCTTTAAAAGCCTATCACAAAGATGTGATCCGATAAATCCGGCACCACCGGTTATTAAAATTCTACTCATTGTTATTTGATTTTAAGAATTATACAAAAATAGTTTTTACTACTATGTTAATGTGATTATGTAATGTATAAACAATAACATGTAATGTTGTCAATTTTTTACTGTTGAATAAATTGATATTTTAATCACCTTTCAGACCCAAACTTCTTCCACCATCGACAATTATATTTTGTCCGGTTACGAACGAAGCTTCATCTGATGCTATAAATGTAACCATATTGGCTATATCCTCAGGCTTTCCGTAGTCGTTCATGAAATTAGTGTTTTTAATACGTTCCATCTTACTGTAATTAATAGCATCCCGCTGCACAATACCCGGTGATACGCAATTGACATTGATTCCATACTTTCCCAATTCCATTGCTAAAGATTTGGTAAAAACTATGACAGCCGCCTTACTCGCAGCATATTCAGAGAATCCGGCTTTGCCTTGTGTTCCAATAGTTGAACTGATTGTAACAATTTTTCCACCTTTTTGATTAATCATCTGTTTGGCTGCATACTTTGTACAAAGAATTGTACCAATAAGATTTATATCAATCACATTTTGAATTATTTCAGGGTCTTGTTCTGCTATCACATTATGCTGGTCGCGAGCACTACCACCTGCACTTGTTACCAAAACATCAATTTTACCATTTTCAGTCACTACTGAATTGAAAAAATGCTGGATACTGTCGTTACTGCTAATATCAAGGATTCCAGAAACTGCATTTCCACCAGCTTCATTTATTTCATTAATGACAGATGTTAGTTTGCTTTCAGTTCTGCCACAAACATATACCTTTGCACCCTCAGATGCAAAACGAAAGCAAATAGCTCGCCCAATTGCACCAGAACCTCCTGTGACAACAACAACCTGATTTTTAAACCGACCTACTTTATTAATATTGATTTGATATGGTCGAGTTACACTTATAACTTCAAATCTTTTTAAAATTTTACTTTTTATTTTATGTAGGTAACTTGTAGGCAGTATTAGTTTGATGATTTTTTTAAGCATAATGTTTATTTTTTGAATAAATTCTGAATCATTTTGCCTGCTTTTTGTTTTGTTTTATCAGCCAATGTTATTCTGTTTATTTCAGACATGTATTTTTTATAAACAGTAGAATCATCATCTTTTTGGGTGAATACTTCAATTAAAATGGGCCCTTCGTAACTCAAATCTGTAAGTTCGGCTATTGCTTTATCAGTTTCCTCCTGATTTGTTGCAGCAATGTATTTAATCCCAACTGATTCTACCCAACCTTTTGCAGATGTAATATGTCCTGCTGAAGTGAATTTTGTGAGAACCTTACCCATATCGTTATTGAAAGGTAAATGCATCACTGCTCCACCTTGGTTATTTACCAATAAAATTCGTAGATTTTTTGATAAATGGCGATTCCATAAAGCATTCATGTCGTAAAAAAATGTAAGGTCGCCAACTATTAAAAATACAGGTTTATTGGCAATAGCAGCATAACCTACTGCTGTCGACATACAACCATCAATGCCGTTAACACCGCGGTTACAGTAACACTTTATTGATTTATCAATATCGAATAAGTGTCCCATTCTAATGGCATTACTATTAGCTAATTGTAAAACCGAGTTTTGTGGTAATTGATTTATTAGTTTTCCTATTGTATAAAGCTGGCTATATTCCACATTTGGTTTAGCAACAGATTTGGATATATTGTTCCAATCTTCGAAATAACTATTGTCAGAATTGAGCTTTTTATCCACTATCATTTGTTCAAAGAAAGTGTATTCTTTCATTTCAAACATTTCAGTTAGTTTTCTGAATGTATCACACACTTTAGCATTCGAACCAATTTGCCATGTTTGCATTTTTGGGGCATATCGCGTTAAATAATTTTTTATTTCACCATTAAAAACAATATTTCCACCTAAATCAAGTACAATATCTGGAGCTAATTCTTCCTGTTCTTTTATGGTCATTGATTTAAGAACCACAAAAGCATTTAAAATAGCATTTTTATGTGTACAATTTGAAATACGGTCAGTTAAAATTACTGTGTTGTATTGTTGGCAAAATTTATCAAGGGTCTCATTAAGACGAATTGATTCGGGAACAGATTGTCCCCAAACAATCATTACTTTTTTTCCAACAAGAGATTGACGAGCTTTTGACCATTTTTCGGCCTCATCATCAGCTTTATGTAGTGTAATTTTTCGTACTATTGGTAATTCTACAACTTCAAATGGGTCGGTGCGATGCTCAACAATTGGATAGTTTAACTGTACCGGACCAGATCCAGTATGGTTAAGTTCAATCAATGCTTCATTGATTATGCGATTTGCATACCATTCGTCAATATCTGTTTTTATAATAGGTAATTGACCATGATATTTTATAAACTCGCGAAAAATATCATCCTGTTTTATCATTTGATCCTCTTTTTGTCCAAGATAATCAGGTATACGGTCGGCTGTTAGCAATAATAATGGTAAATTTTGATAAAACGCTTCACTAACTGCAGAGCCATAGTTTGCAACAGAAGTTCCTGATGAACAACAAATTGCTACTGGTTCATTACATTCTTGAATCATTCCCAACGCAAAAAAAGCAGCACTACGTTCATCAACAACTGAAAATGGTTGAAAAAAACTATCATTCTCGATGGAGTGGCTTAGTGGAAAATGCCGAGATCCAGGTGATATTACTATTTTGCGAATATTATTTGCTTTTAATAAAAATAGAATTTGCTGAATTAGTTTGTTGTTAGCGTACATAGGATTATTATTTGAATTTTAAAGATATTATATTTTTTAATTTTCCTGCAATGAAATCTCTTTCATATTTTGTTAATCCAACAAAATATACTGTAAAGAAAACTGAAATTATTGATGTTATAGAAACAAGAATGAATTTTAAAAGCTCTGTTTGTATAAAATATCCAACTGTAAGTGGTAAAATTAAAGATAATAAACTAACTAAAATAACAATTAGGATTACTTCATTTACATACTTTGAAATTGATAAATTTACCATAGTTTTTAGCAAATTAAGCCTTACAATTAATGCAAAAATTGCAATTGTAATACCAATAATCAAAGTAATTTGGGGTTCGAAACCCATATATAAAAATAAAATTGATAAAGGTAAGTTAAGAATAGTAACACTTCCTACAAATATTTGATATTTTTTGATTTTGCCTGTTGCAAACATCGTCTGAATCAATGTTTTGGAAAGAGATTCAATTATTGAAACTATTAATGCAAGCCTCACAAAAATGACTGTATAATCCGGAACATGTTTTAACCATAATTGCAAAATGTATTCTGTTTCTATTAACAAAGGTAATGTGATTAAAAACACTAAATAAAAAGCGTATTTACTACCGTTAAAGATTAACTTGAACAAATATTCAAAGTCATTTGAAGCATAACTTTTTGTAATTTGGGGATTAAGTGCCATCAAAAAATTATTGGTAAAATTATCAACTGCTTGCTTCACTTGATTCGTTATTCCCATTGCGGCATTAATAAGTGTTCCAAAAAAAAGATTCAGAATTACATTGATACCTTGTGTGCGAATTAAGGTAGATGAAACTCCAATTAAGTTCCAGCCTGCAAAAGAAAGCATTTTCTTAAATAGATTTTTATGCCATTCCCATTTAAATTTTGCTTCTGGAAAATGTTTTTTAGAATATGTTCCATAAATTATGCGCAAAATTAACGAAACACCAAAAGTAAGTACGGCATAAAGTTTTAATTTGTCGAAATCGAACCAAGCAACTGAAAATGCAATGAATAATTTTAATGAAACTTCAACAATGCTAATTATAGCAAATGCCTGCATGTGTTCATTTGCTATGATTACTGCATCGTAAGGCACACTTAGAATTGTTACAATAAATGCTAGAATTGAAAATTGTAAAACCCAGTTTGCAGCTTCCATGCGTGTAGGGTCTATGTTCATTTGGGTATTTAGAAACCAAACTCCAATAGTTTCAAGTAAAACAAATGCAATTGCAGCTATAAAAAAATGAATAATAACACTGGTATTGAAAATATCGTTGAGGCCTTTGATATTTTTTTTACCCATTTCGAAGTTCATAAAGCGCTGCACTGCAGTAGCCATGGTGGTGTTTATAGATGAAAACATCATTACAACCCCACCTATAACATTGTAAATACCAAATTCGCTAACACCAAGCACATTCAGTACTATACGTGAAGTGTATAGTGAAACTGCCATGGTAAATATCATACGGATATATAACATCATGGAGTTCTTTGCAATTCTTTTGCTGCTGTTAGTTTTGTCCAAAATAGAATGGTTTTTATTGAAAGATAAAGATTTTTAAATTAATATTTAAGCTCTTTTAGCGCGTTCCCAATTCACACTTTGTGATTTTTTAATGTAACGACCAAAGCCCATAAAAACAGCATAGTTCATAATGAAGAAGTAATAAGGGATAAAAAATATTTTCACTTTTAACTTTTTGTTTTCAAGCTTCCAACCAATTAAAGCCGACAAATAAAATAAAATTTGCAAACCAAGAACTATTAAAAAGAAAGTTGATGAGCTTGCTAAGATTATATTTACAACTAACAATAAAAGTAATGCTAAAGGAGTAATTGTCCAACGTAAAACTCTATGCGAAATATACTGAAACGAAAGCAATCCATATTTAAAAATATTAAGTAAAGGATATAATCGTACAACTGATTGAATTCCACCAGCTGCAATGCGAATTTTTCGTTTTAATTCTTCTTTTACATTGGCCGATGCAGTTTCAATTGCATAAGCTTCAGGGTCATAATCAATTTTGTACCCTTGCATAGCAACTCGCAATGATATAATAAAGTCATCAAGCAAGGTGTCAGGTTCAACTTCATTGAAAAGTTCAGTACGAATTGCAAAAAGCTCACCGGCAGCACCTACGGCGGAATATAACTCGGCATCCCACCTTTTTAATGTTGATTCATACTTCCAGTATAAACCTTCACCTGCAGCCGAAGCTGCTTCTTCTTCGGCGTTAAAGATCCGTTTTTCACCTGATACACATCCAGTTTTTGGATTGCTAAACATTTCAGCAATTTTTTTGATTGACTCTTTACCTAATAATGTATTCGCATCAGAAAAAATTACTATTGGAGTTTTTACATGTTTTACTGCGCGATTCATTGCTGCAATTTTTCCACTTCTTTCAGGTTTGTGTAGTACTTCTATATCCTTGTATTTTGCAAGTAATTCAGGAGTACAATCATTTGAACCATCAGTTACCCATATTTGGTGAAGTTTTTCTGCAGGATAATTTAATTGTAATGTGTTTTCTACTTTTTTCTGCACATAATCTTCTTCGTTATAAGCTGCTATCAATAAAGTTACTTCTGGCAATTCGTTTTCTGATAAATCCAATGTTTTTTTCTTTTTAAACATTCGCTTAATACTTAAGAGAATATATAAAACTATGCCATAACCTAAATAGGTATAGAAAATAATTCCTAGAAGAATCCAGAATATGATTTGTAATACGCTCATAAATAATAGATTTTTTTGATATTTGACAACGAATTATTATTTAATTTTTTAATTTATTTAGAAAGGGCATTTGTTAAATATGTATTTACTTTTAAACGCTCATTTTCTAATATTCCTTGAAAGTGATTATATTTTATTTCATTCCAATTTTCTGTTTTTGCAAGCACATCATATTTTCTACTTCCAAATTCAAATTTTCCAAGTAAAGTGTCTATCCTGGATGACATTGGAGCACTTTTTCCTTCTCTATCAAATACAACAAAAGGCTTTTCCATTTGCATTGAAAAGATTATAGCATGAAATGAATCAGTACATACTATGGTTGAAGAATTAATATAATCGAGAAATTCACCTGGACTTGCACCATATCTCTTAATATCTTTTAAACTTGCTAATTGTACAATATCAAGATCATATTTATCTGCTATTTTTTGAATTATTTTCATTCTTTTTCTGGAAACTGCTCCAATAAAATAGGTCAATAGATATTTTTTTTCGGGTTTTCTTCGGCCATTTTCTGATATTGAAATCCAATCATTTTTTGTTAACATCAATGTTGGGTCAATATGGACTGGTACTTCAATTCCCGTTAGTTTGTTTATTATATCAGAACCAGCTTGTTCCCTCACTGATAAATACTCCATTTCAGATAGCCATAACTTATATTTTTCTACATACATTTCGGGTATAGAAGATATACCAAAGCTCGGTGCCAATGCTATACGTTTATTTTTTGGAGCAAATCTCAGAAAATCTATAGGTGATCCAAACCTAATTTTTGGATTCCAAATTTGGTCACTACCTACTACAAAATAATCATATAATTCTCCCAAATTGCTTGGAATATTTTTATCAGAAATTATAAAATTAGTTTCAATTAGATGTTTTTTGGAAAATTCGCGAAAAGATTTTTCCTTTGCATCTTTTGCTAATTTATATTTCCTTTTGTTTACTTTGTTGTCAATTTTCTCAACGATTTTCTTTGTTAAAGTAATTGGTGATAATTTTAAAGCATTTTTTAATCGCTCTAAATAGGATACAAATCCTACTTCAACATTAGATGTTGGGAATTCGTTTAAAATTGATTCTACTTCAAAGCCCTTTGATTTTAGGAGCTCTTGGGTAGCATAATTTTGTAGCCTATTACCATAATTTAAATAATCAGTAATGGTAATTATACCAATTTTTTTCATTTTCAATAATATATTATTAACGATTACGTAATTTGTTTCTTAATTTCAATGCAATACGTCTTAAAAATGGAAAATATTTACCACTTTTTATGTTATATGAAAGTGATTGTGCTTCAAATATCATCTCGAAATTTTCGGTACAAAAAACAGGTTTTTTCGTAAGTCTATTTATCTCTATGGCCTGACTTAATGAACTTTCTACAAAAAGCACATATTCGTTAGATGAATTATATGTTTTGGCTTTATGAGCAGCATGATTATTAGCTTTTTGTCTTGCTCTTTTGTCCGGTAAGTCCAGCATAACCAAATCTCTATATTTAATATTGTTTTTTTCGAGCCATGATATAGTTTCTTTACGATATTTTTCTAGCCTAGACGTAACTATTGTTCCAATTTTGCAACCTGGAACAAATAGGGGGGGGGCATTTAATATAAAATCAATGTATTTTGGTCCATCGTCATTTTGTTCTTCGGTTGGATCTATACATAAAACTCCATCAATGTCAAAACAAGCTTTTTCTAAGGTTGTATGATTCAGAATATTCCATTGAAAATATCTTGGTAATGGTACAACTTCAAAATGATAATTTACCATTTTTTCTTTTCCAGGCATGACATAAATAGCACAATAACTAATATCAAAATCACTTGTTAGTTCTTTTAGACTTTCTTTTGCTTTGATTATTGCTGATCCAGATGCTATGCTATCATCAACAACAAGTACTTTTTTAAAGTCTTTAATGTCAAAAAACTGACCACGTGCACCTGCCTTATATATATGTCCGTTTATAAACGAATGTATATCGGTATAAGGCTTATTTAAATAAAATGCCAATAAATTGGCTGGCATCATTCCACTTCTTGGAATTCCAACAATTAAATCAAAATCACGTGGAATAATATGTAATCTTTTAAGAATAATCTGGTTTAAATCACTTATGTTTCTGTAATACATATTTTTATTTTTTAAATATTTATATTATAGCTTAAAAATTTCATATAAACTTTTCAAGTATTTTACTAAAACTTTCAGTTCGAGCATCCCAAGAACTTGAAGAAGCAAATTTAATTCTATTGTTGATTTTTTCTAAACTATCAAAATCAGTTTCTTGTTTTAACTTTTTGATAAAATCAATTTTATTTTTCGAAACACTAACAATACCATCAAAATCGGCTAAATCAGCAAATGGTGTCATTACCACAGGCACTCCAACTGCTAAAAACTCATTTATTTTTAACGGGTAGATGTTTTTATTTACAACATTGACAATGTAAGGAATTATTCCAACATCATAAGTTGCTAGAAGTTTAGGTACATCATTTGGTTTTATTGGATTAAAGAACTTTACGTTTGGAAACTTGCTTAATCTGGCTTTTAATAATTCATTTCGCATATCACCGGTAAATTCAAAATCAAAATCAGGCATTGTTTTTACGGCATATTCCACAGTTTCAATATCAAACCGTGGATCTAGGCTGCCAATAAAACCTACTTTTTTACGCTTATGAATGTAAACATATTGTTTTGCCTGTTTTGAAAATACTGGGAAATCAACACCGTTTTTAACTACAAAACTATTTTTATTCAAAGTCAGTTTTTCTGAGTTCAAATAATCTGATGTGGTAATAATGGCTTTTGCCTTTTCAGAAAACTTTTTCTCAAAATTAAATATCCTTTTCCCAAAAAAAACAGATTCAACCCCATCGTAACAATAGTAAATATGTGTTTTTTCATTTAGTTTGTTTAGTAACGAAAGTCCGTAAAATGGATTGTAGGCGGTTACTACAATAGGGTTGTCAAATTTTAATTCTTTGATTGCACGCATCAATGCCTTTTTATAAACAAAGGTATTAAAGGCAAAAAAGAGGTTAAATAGTTTCTCGTTTTTTAAAAAATATACAGGTAAACCGGCTGGAACAACCAGATTATAAACTTTGCTATTTACATTTGTGTCAATTAATTGTAGTGATTTTTCTAAACCCAGCATTCGTTTTACTGGTGCATTTTGTTTACCACGAAATGTCAAAATTATATCTTTTACTGTATAATGATATTCCACAAACAATACATTGTTGTGTTTTGCCAAACGCTCCATAATTTGCACAGTGGATTTGGCATAATTGCCAAACCAACTTGTGTTGGCTATGCAAATGATATTTTCACCTTCTAACATATTTCCGTACAATTATTTGTTCAAAAGCTCCTTGTATAATTCAAGATACATTTCGGCCATATGTTTCCATGAAAACTGTGCAGCCCTATCTATTCCTTTTTTACACAAGTTATTTCGGAATATTTCATTATTAAGAATCTTATCTATTGCTGCCACAATTTCATCCGATTTATTCGGATTAACTAAAACTGCAGCATCACCAGCAATTTCAGGCATGGATGATGTGTTCGAAGTAATCACAGGAACACCACAGGCCATACCTTCCAGAATCGGAATTCCGAAGCTTTCACGCAATGATGGATATAAAAACACTTTGCATTGATTGATAATAGCTGGCATTTCTGAATTTGGCACATAACCAGTTATTACAATGTCTGCACGTAATTCGGGATGTCCAATGCTGTTCAGAACTTGCATCAGTGCATTTTCTTCAAAATCAAGCATTACCAATTTGTATTTGATTTCTGAGCTACTGTTGAAATCAGCAAATGATTTTAGCACGTTTGGAGTATTTTTCTTTGGGTCTGTATTCCCCAAAAAGAACATAAAATTGTCGGGCAGTTTGTATTTCTGTTTTGCTTTTAGTAAAACATCATTATCAGTTATTTTTACAAAATGTTCTCCTACACCGTTATAAATTGCTGTCAGATTATCTCCTAACCCCATAAAATTACGAATTCTGTCTTTTTCAAAGTTAGAAACAGTAACCACTTTCCTGCTTTTCTTTGCAATAGATGGCACTACCCATCTACGGTACATATTTCCGAATTTTTGATACCACGTTCCTGATTTATTGAAAATGCTAATACTTTCAAGATAAATTATATCGTGAAGTGTTGTTATGAGAGGAACTTTACTCCATATTGGTCCTGTGTTACTAGTACAATGAAGCAATTCACAACCCTCCTTCTCAGCTGCACGTGGTAATGCTATTTGCTCCCAAATTGGATAAGGACCACCGCCGAGTTCAACAATTTTGAAATTCTTAGCTATTGGAATACAAATATTATCTTCATCCGGTTTCACAAAAATTACATACTCATTTTGAGCGTCAATTTTTTGAAGATTTTTAATCAACTCCAAAGCAACCATGTCCATGCCATGTTTCTTTTTCCGGTAAAGCCGTTGTCCTTCTATGCCTATTATCATGTGAGTTATTTGAAAAATTTATTGAAAAAAAAGTTTTATAATATCAGTACAGTTAATATTCAAAACTTCAATTTTAGTTGAATTTCAGTATTACATTCTTTTTTATTCAAAAACATAAGCTCAAAAGTGCCAAAATACATGCTACTTATTTGTTAATACTACTCAAAAATCGGAAATTCATTTTTTCTCTAATGTACCATGCTGTGTATGAATAAATTTTTTATTTGCTCCTTTAAGTTTAAATAGCGATGTGAACATGGATAAGAATACCTTTGGTAATGTTTGTAAAGCATGTAAAGTTTTCATGTTGTAAAAATGTGCTGGAATACTTAAAATAAAAGATATAACTATAGTTAAAAAGACAATTAACCAATACAGAAATGGAATTGCGAAAATTGAATTTTGTGGTATTGTAAATTCTATCATCATTGTTAAAAAAGCAATTATTCCTGTAATACCAATAAGTAGTACTCGAGGTGGAGATATCATTTGATAAACCTTGTCGAAAAAGTCGAAATTCCCTTTTAAAATTAAGTAATAAAGACCTGAAAAGAAAAAACGACCGAAATATACAAATTGAGCCGAAAGCCACCTTTTTCGTTGATTTTCAAAAACTTCTACTTTTTGAACTTTTTCATCATACACTAATGCGTTATCCAAAAATTCAATTTTCTTTCCATCCCTCAACAAAGTCAGTTCAAGTTCTTTGTCGAACCCTCCAACAGCTTTAATATCAAACATACGTTTTTTAAACATGTCATAATTAAATGCCATTCCAGATCCAATCAAGGCAGATGAAAAACCCAAAGCACGGTGACCTTTTCGGAAAATGTGATTGTTTAATTCTTCACTAATTGCATCAAGTATAGCAAGTGCAGTATTTGTATTTTTTGCAACTCTATGGCCCTGAACTACTTCAAAACCATTATCAAAAGAAGTGTTAATTTTTGAAATAAAGTCAGATTCCATAATATTATCGGCATCTAGTACCAAGGCAACATCATATTTATCACCTAAGATTTCCATAGCTTTATTTAATGCTTTTGATTTTGTACTTTTTTCAAACGATACTTCTACCAATATAATTGGCATTTGACTCAATTTTCGAATCGTTTTTGGTTGAAATGAATCTGCTATAACTATTATATCAAATAAATTTTTCGGATAATTTTGAGATAATGCATGATTTGCAACATCAATAATTACATTATCTTCTTTATAACCAGGTATTAGTACTGCAAATTTTCGATATTTTAGTTTGTCATTTTGGGCTACTTTCTTTCGTGGCGCAAAACAACCTGCTATTGAAAAGACAAGAATGTACAATGCAGAAATCCCAAGATAAAGGAATAGTGTATACTCTAATATTAATTTTACAATTAAGATTATTTCCATAAATAGAATTTTACATGTTAAATAAACGGTTTTCTAGAGTATGCTAAAGGTTTACAGAGATAATATTATTTATCAAATAACCTATCATTATATGAATGATAGGTTATTTTGATTTTTTATACATTTATTGGTCTACGTCCAATGCTAAAGTATTTAAATCCAAATTCTTCAATTTGTTCCAAGTCAAAAATATTTCGACCATCAAATAATACTTTGTCATTCATTAATTTTTCCATAACTTTAAAGTTTGGAAGTCTGAATTCGCTCCATTCTGTTACCACTGCTAGCGCATCTGCACCTATTAATGTTTCATAAATATCTTTGCAGTATTTTACGGTATCTCCTAAGCTGTGTTTAGCTTCTTCCATGGCAATAGGATCGTATACATTTACAATGGCTCCTTTTTCTAACAAACTCTTAATAATAACTACAGATGGTGCTTCACGCATATCATCAGTTTCGGGTTTAAAGGATAAACCCCAAATGGCTATAGTTTTACCTGATAAATTTCCTTCAAAATACTTAAATATCTTATTGTAAAGAACAGTTTTTTGAAGGTTATTTACTTCTTCAACTGCTTGTAGTACTTTTAAATCATAGCCAAAACTTTTTGCGGTTTTAACAAGTGCCTGTACATCTTTTGGGAAGCAGGAACCGCCATAACCAACTCCAGGATACAAAAACCTATGACCTATGCGAGAATCTGAACCAATTCCTTTACGAACAAGATTTATATCTGCACCTACAATTTCACATAAATTGGCAATATCATTAATAAAGCTAATTTTTGTAGCAAGCATTGAATTGGCAGCATATTTTGTCATTTCCGAAGATGTAATGTCCATTACAATAATGGGATGACCATTTAATACAAAAGGTTTATATAATCTTTTCAGAACTTTTTCAGCTGTTTCAGATTCTATACCAATAACAATTCTGTCTGGTTTCAAAAAATCATCTATTGCATTACCTTCTTTTAAAAATTCAGGATTTGAAGCTACATCAAATTCTACATTTACATGACGTTTGTCAAGCTCTTCCTGTATGGCTGCTTTTACTTTTTTAGCTGTCCCTACCGGTACAGTACTTTTAGTAACAACTACAGTATAATTATTTAAATGTTGTCCTATTTCACGTGCCACACCTACCACATATTTAAGGTCAGCGCTTCCATCTTCATCAGGTGGTGTTCCAACCGCTATAAAGATAGCATCACTATCGTTAACAACTTCTGAAAGTTTAGTTTTGAAAAACAAACGTTCTTTTAATACGTTTCTTTTTACAATATCTTCTAAACCCGGTTCGTAAATTGGCATTATACCTTCGTTTAAGCTGTCAATTTTACTTTGATTTACATCTATACAATTTACTACTGCACCAGTTTCAGCTAAACAAGCACCCGAAACCAGACCTACATATCCTGTACCTACAATTGAAATGTTCATGATTAGTTTATTTTTTTATTTGTTATTGAAAGAAAATATATTATTTAGAACTTAAAAATATTTTTATATGCAAAATCTATGCTTTTTTGGAAATAAATTGAAATTATATAAACTAAAATTAACGTAAAAGCAATTGCTAAAAAGATACTATAACTACCTAAATAATATAAGACAATTAATTGAATTAGAGTGTGTATTAAGTACATTGAATATGAAATTTTACCTGTAAAAAGTATAAATGAATTAATAAATTTAAGTCTTATTGAATATATCCAGATTGCAATTGAGGAATACCCTATTAATGCAGGAATATCATTTGTCATTTTGCCAATTTCACCTCCTTTTAAAGCTAAACTTGCATATAAAACACAATTAGTTATACCAATAATTAATATGTATATGCTTTTAATTTTGAAGTTAAATTGGTTTTTGTTTCTATGATACTCAGAAGCTAAAACCATACCTATTGAAAATTCCCATAAATATCTAACAAAAAAACTATTCCATACTCGTTCTGATTCTTTTCCAATTATTATTACAAAACCGATCCAAATTATGCTAAGAAAAAAGTTTATTGCTAGAAATAATTTATTGTTGATTTTTTCTTTTAAGATAGTTAGTAAAGTAAATACAAGATAAAATTGGATTATCATAGAAATAAACCAAAGTGGGTAGCCATAAGAACCAATTATTGATTCATCAAACATTTTGTATAAAAATACATGACCAAAAAAGGCGTACAAAGAGTTTTTAAATATTGGTAAAATGATTGAAATTAAAGCAGAACAAAATACTATAATTATATATGGAAAATATACCTTTGTGATTCTTTTTTTTAGAAAATCTAAAAAAGGTAATGGTTTATTTATATGTGATAAATATAAACCGAATCCTGATAATAAAACGAATAGATGAACACCAGTACCTCCAAATGCAATCAATTTACCACTAATGTCTTGCATTTTAAGAGTTTGCAAAAGATGATAAATTATAATTGTAAATATTGAAAAGCCTTTTAAAAATTCAACCATTTCAATTTTTTTCATATTCATTTACTTTAATTCTAAATAATTTTAAGTTATTGACAATAATGATGATGTTTTTCATTTATAACTAGATAATTGATATTATTTAGCTAATCTAATCATAATTTCTATAAATAATGTAGCTTTATAATGCATATAAAAAATTCAAATTATTTTTTTTATATCAATTAGTTTCTTAATAATAAAAAACAAATAATATTTAAACTATTAAATACGTGAAATTCTCATATTTGATTTTTTTAATCGTGATAAAAAAATGTTTTTGAAAATAAATTATAAGGTTAACGATCAATAAGGTAATACAACTATGCTTTAAAGAATATATGTATTCTAATTTAAATAATTTAAATTCAATCACTTATAATAATTAAAATTGTGATAATTAGATTATTTATATCTTTAATAGAAGAAAGAAAAGAGAAACATTAACTTATTAATGAAAATTTATTGGTTGATATTTTCAAAATTAAATAAATTTAAGTTTAGTAATTGTACATTTGGTTTATTTAAATATTCTGTTTAATAGAATACTTTGCAAATATAGAAAAAAAAATAAATTATTTGTGTAAAATAATTTATTTTTTTCATTTTGAGCTAAAAAATATATTTTTAACTCTTTGTATTCCAAGTATTTTAATTAATTACTTTAAGTTTTTGCAATTAAATTATCTTCTTTCTCCCATTTTGGCATAAGCGAGATTAAAGTAGCAGCAGTAAAAACAATTATAGTATTTGGCATTTGACCTAAACTTGATGCACTATATGATGAAACCATAAGTCCATACATCCCACAAGTAAATGCCATTGCTTTATATATATTTTCAGGCTTTTTAAGTCTGAAAAAAATCAAAAAAGTAGATTTTAAAACAAAATAAAATATCATAATTAAATAGAAGGATAATCCAACGATTCCTTGTTCAGCCCAAAGTTGAATATACCATCCATCAGTAGCAGTATCTGCCAAAAAAGTACCTGGGGTAAATCGCATACCCCAATTTCCAGCCGAACCAACTCCTCCTCCAAATGGTCTGTTTTTTAGATACTCTCCAAATAACCTTCGATTTTCAAGTCTGACATTTAATGAAGGATTTGCATCTGAAAATGCACTTCTCATCCTTCTAATATCATAATTTCCTTGTCCAACATTTGTGTATTTTAACAAAAAGAATACAACAAAGAAAATACTACCAACAAAAATTATTATTTTAAATTTTTTTGTCATTATAGTGTAAATTACAAATCCCATCAATGGTACGGCAATTGCACTTCTGGTTCCCGATATCATCATGGCATAAAATGATAATATAGCAACAAAAAAATAAAATATTTTTTTACGTTTGGTTTTATCATGTATTCCTAAAATTGTAAATATTAAACCAAAATAACCCATAGTACCGCCATATGTTCCGGCATCAGAAAAAAATGAAAATACCCTTAATTGACCAAATAGAATATGGGTTGTCCTATTTCCAGGTTTATTCAGCCATTGTCTTTCCCAATTGTCTACACCTAGATGTTTTTGCATTATTCCTTTCAATACTGCCAACAAGGTAAACCAAGCACATAGTCTTATTAGAGTTTCAAAATCTTTCGGTTTATTAAATATAAGGTATGTAAGGGGAACTATAAAAACTATATATAAAGCTTGACCTCGCATGGCATAGAACCAGGCTTCTCGACTTATTGTTTCTGGATTGATTAATTGTAAAATTGTCATTATAAACCAGATAAACACAAAAGTTGTATAATCTTTTTTTGCATTGTTCCATTCAACTTTACTATTAAACTGACTGAAAATAACTGAAATTAATGTTAAGATAAGCAGTCCATCAACAGCTAATCCTAATGGAGCTGGAACATATCTTGATATGCCTAAAGCGAAATAATTCGCATATAATACTGAAATAAACCCAAAATGTGGATTTGTCAATACCGTATAAAGATATATCAAAGGAAATGGAAGTATAAATATTGTTATTCCAAAAAAAAGATTATTTTGAGAAAAAAAATAAATTGCACATATAACCAATAAAATAAAAACAGCACTTACAGTTAATATAAGTGCTCTGTGTTTTCTGTTTTTATTATTTAAAATTTGTACAAGTTTATTCATTTGATAAAAAAGTAATTTTTATTGTAAAATCAATAATAAACAATTAATATTTTTTGATATGAGTAAATCAGTTTATTTATTATAATTATTACATTAGTTGCAATCTAACTTAAGTTTATATTATATTTTTATACAGTTAATCTAAAAATTTAAGTAAGAATTTTTTTTTCTATTCTCTAACTTATATTTTTCATTGATTTTTTAATAAAAATCCTAAAGAATGATCTTTTTTTAGGAATCTCGCCATACATCTCCTCAATATCATCTGGTAATGCATTGGTTAAAATAGCATAAAAAGGATTTTCAATTAAATGTTTTATTTTATTTAAATAGTAATTATCTGCATCTACCCAAGTTGTGTTTGCATCAAAGGCAATCAAATTAATATCTGCTGTTTTAATTATAGAAGAATTTAAAATACCATTACTTATTGAGGGGAGAATACTAATTATATATTGAGTTTCAATATTCTCAATTGAAAACAAATCAGAATATGAATTTAGTGTCAAAAAGTTATTCTTAATAGTTGCAGAATTTATTTCTGAGCTATTTTCATTATCTTGATTCTCAATTTTATCGACAAATAAATCTTTAAAATTTAATATTTTCAATGATAATCCAGTCTTTTCAAACTCTTGATTTAAAAGATTAGCTAAATGAGTTTTACCACTATTATCCCAATTACTTAATATTTGAATAGTGAAAGGACAATTTTTACTTTCAGTTAAAAACGGCTTGACTTTACTTAATAATTGAATTTTTTCACGTATGAAAATGGAAGCCTTTTCTGTGATTTTTTCTGTATTAGTAATTTTTTTATTGCCATATATACAATATGCTCCTAAAACATCTAAATCCGTTAAAGTTTTTAAATGAGATGGGCTTTTAATTCTGGAGTCTAATAGTTCAACAATAAATAATGCTAGAATATAAAGTATAACTGAAAATATAGCTGCAATAATTACATATAATTTTTTTTTCGAAGGTATAGGATTAAGAGGTATCTTTGGCTCATCAATAACTTTCATATTTGATACCATATCGGTATTTTGTTGTTTTTGTTTTGCAAGTCCTAATTGTCCTAATATATAAAGGTATTCTCTTTCATTAATATCTATTTCCCTTTCAATCCTTTTGATTGTGGCGCCTAATGGTGCGTATTTTTTAAACTCTTTCATAAATTCAATGATTCTTTCTTTCATTGATTTAAATAGCGCATTATTACTTTCAACACTTTTAACCGCATCTAACCAAGCAGATAATATTCTTTGGGATTCTATTCCCTGACCTTTTGTGTCAAAAATTGTTATTGAATCAATTTTATTTTCTAAAGTTTTTTCCGCAATTGTTTTTTTTAATTTAAAATCGTTTAATGTAGTTTTACTAATGTTTTCATCAACTTCAGCCCTTGCTATTTGTAAATTATAATCAGCTAATTGTCTACGTATAGCAAAAACCTCTTTGTTTTTCAGATTTATTTTAAATCGAGATTCAACTTCTTTTTCTAATTTATTTAAAACGGCTACTGAAGACTCATATTCCATTTTTGTTTCCTGAAGTCTTAACTCAATTTTTTCTTGTTGAGTAGTAACTTGTTCTGTTTGTTCATAATAATTGATAATGACATTATCAATATTAAATTTCAATAGTTTGTCTTCTGCGGCATTCAACTTTAAAGTCATTTCTGCCAGTTTTTTCTCAAAATATGCCACAGCATCATTGGACTGACTAACTTTTAGCAAACTGTATTTTTTGATAAAGATTTCAGATGCAAACTTTATAGTATTATATGCTATTGCAGGATCACTTGATTCGTAAGATATTTGAATTAAATCACTATTTGAAATTCGTTTAACCTCCAATCTTGAAATAGCACTTATGCTATAATAAGGGTTAGTGTAATTTAATAAACTGTAGATATAATTTTTTTTATCTGCAACGATGTTTGTTTTTAAATTGGAATATGTTTTTTCAAAGTTTCCTTTTACGATAAGTTTTTTTACATCTGAAGGTACATTTTCATTTAGTTGTTTAAAAGCTTCTTCTGATATTATATCCTTTTGTGCTTTACTAAGCATTAAATGTTGAGTTAAAAGATGAAGTGAAACTTCTTCAAATAACAAATCAGACTCAAAGATAGTTATAACATTGTCATAAGCATTTTTTGTGGCATTATTATCAATTCGTACAGCACCAAGTTCTAATCCATTATTTGATGTTATTCCAGTAAATATCGATGTTTCAGCTTTATAAATATTAGGCATATCTTTAGTTAACAAATATACAATTCCAGCAACAATAATTGGAATTAATATTAAAAACTTGATATTTCGAATAAGAGTTTTTGTAAACTTAATTAAATTCATCTGGCTATTTCAGTTATTTTAAAACCAGTTAATATTTGCAATTTGTGTAATTGTGCCTGATATTCACTTTTAGATTTTGAATAATTTTCTTCAGACTTATAATAGCTGCCTGAAATCATTGAAAAATCTGTGATGTTTATTACTCCATTTTGAAGTTCTCTTTCACTTTTCAAGTAATTAAACTTTAATATCTGTAAGACGTTTTGAGAAATTTCCAACTGTTCTTTATAGTTTTGAAGTTTATAATACTCTTCAACAACTAAAGATGAAATTTCTTTTTTTAATTGTTCTTTTTTTAGTTCATATTCTTGAATGCTATAATTTAAAATTTTTAATTCATTCTTTTTATTTGTAAATGCAGTTACAGGAATTTTGAAAGTTAAACCTGCAAAATAATTAAATTGCTCTTTATTAGATTGTACAGAAATTTCTGGAGACTCACCAGTTATTTGATCACTAATTGACAATTGGTTATATAATCCATATTTTGTATTTGCATCAAACATAATATATTGTAACCACGATTTTTTTTGTATTTTTATTTCTTCAAGCAATTTGTCAATTTCTCTATCATTCACTTTTAATAAGGGTGAATTCTTTATTGCAGATTCAATTAAATCATTTAATGATGGTAACAAGATCTGCTCAGTTTTTAAACTGTCGTTAGAATTTGTTTTAGTGGGTTTATTTAAATTTTCCTGACTAAAAACTGTTGAAATAAATAATAAATGAAACGTAAAAAAGTATATTAATTTTTGCATCTTAAAAAACAGGTTTAAACATTTTCATGTTGAAGCATTGCTGGAATAGTTTTAAGAAGGATTTTGATATCATACCAAAACGAGAAATTTTCGGCATATTCAATATCTAATTGTTTTCGTTCATCGGCCGACATGACATTTGCTCCTCCACGTTTTGTAACTTGCCAAAGTCCGGTGATACCTGCAGGTGCTAAAAAACGTTTAGCCCATTGATCTGTGGTTATCAATTCAGCTTCGTATAATGGTAATGGTCTGTTACCAACTATAGACATGTCACCTTTAAGTACATTGATAAACTGTGGAAGTTCATCAATACTCGTATTTCTAAGTATCCTACCAACTTTTGTAATTCTTGGGTCGTTAGCAACCTTAAAAAAAGCATTTTCTCTTTTTAAAGATTTTTGTTTCTTTACTTTACCTTCACTTACAAAACCATCATCATCAATTAAAACAGGACCTGCATCTTGTAAATCATCAAATTCACGACTTTCATCTTCAAGTTTAGTATATTGGTTATTTTTCATCATACTATCTACTTTTTTGTCAGCTCCTGTGTACATACTTCGGAATTTCAGAAATCCAAAAATTCTATATCCAGTACCAACACGCGGTGATGCATAATAAACTTTTCCTTTTGATTCTAATCTGATAAAAATTGAAATGATGATGAAAATTGGAAATAAAAATAATAAAACAGAACCGGAGAATAAAATATCGAAGCTTCTTTTCCAAAGGGGTAATTTAAAGGAATTTAAAGAGTCTGCTTTGTCGCTTTTTAATGCATCATAGTGATTACGGACAAATTCAAAGCGTTTGAGAATGTGCTGTGAATCAGCATTATACGTAAAAATATCGTGACATCCACTCTGTATATATTCTGAGATGTTTGGATTATCGCTTATAATAAATAAAACCACATTATTTTTACTTATGCTTTCTTTAAGATTTCGAATTATTAGCAAATCGTTAATACTGTCTGTTCCTTCGTAAATCAATAAGTCAATAGTATCCATAGACTTTACCGCATCCAATATTTGTTTGCTGTTTGAAAAACTTATTATATCAATTTCTGTATTCAGTTTCTCATAATATGATTTATTGGTACCTATGTATATTGCTTTGTATTTCATGTGATTATTTTTTTATTTAATTAAGGACACATGTAACTCGCTACCGATAGCCATCGGGACGTTTAATATGAAATAAACGCTTGTTTTATGCTCGTTTCATTTGATTTTAATTTTGGGGTTTTGAATATAAAAAACAGAACTAATCGTCAAAGAAGCAAGGATAGGTTAATTTTGGAAATTATTTGTTTTTCAGTATATTTTCAATGCGTGCAAGTAATTCTGAAGGGTTATATGGTTTTTCAATATAGTCAGTTGCACCTAATTTAATTAATTGTATTTTCTCATCGCTTTTGTCGATACTTGATAGTACAATAATAGGTATTTGTTTGAAGGCGCCACTACTTTGTAATTGTTCTACTAATTCTTTGCCGTTTAGTTCGGGCATCATTAAATCAGTTACAATTAAATCAGGCATACATCCACCCTGCAATAATGCTAAGGCTTCAATCCCATTTTCGGCACTTACAACTTCATATTTACTAACTAAAATTGCTTTTGTAAGTCTCCTGAATTCATTTTTGTCATCAACAATTAAAATTTTCTTTTTCATTTGTATTCTACCTTTAAATTTATTTTTTTATTTATATACGAATGTCAGGAGAACATTTTTAATGTTCTCCTGACAATACTGATTTTAATGCTCAAAAATAGATATATTTTTCTGAATTTACACTATACTTTACTGCTATTTTGTAAATATTTTATTTGAATCTCTGTAGCCGTTAAAATTTGAATACCAATCCATATAATTGAATCCTAAACTAGCTCTCCAACTATTAAAATTTGTATATCCATTGGTTATCGATTCTTTTTCAGTAGGATAATCAAACTCAGTTGGAATATTTATAGCCCATGGTAGATAATTGTCTGACATATAGTATTTTCCTTCAGCTAAATTGCTATCATCATCACCATGTCCAAATAAGCTTTTATCAGCTAATGTTGTAGGGGCTGATCCTGGTAAATGAACTTCTTTTCCTCTTTGTCCATCAATAAAAATAAATGGATTAAATGGTGCAGTACCAAGTTGACTAAATGGAACGGCATTTACAAATTCAATTTTTAAAGTTACAATGCCAGGTGTTACATAAGGTTGACCTTTAACTACATTCACGCTTTGTCCATTCCCTGGATGAGGTGTTACTTTAAAAGCATTATCAAAGGCAATAATTACAGCTTTAGCTTGATTGTTCTCTGTGCCATTCGAAGCCGCATTAATCAAATTCTGAGTAAGTTTTTGACCTGTAACCGAAAGTACATTATTTGCAGGGGTATTAAATTCAATTCCAAAACCATTAACTTTTGATCCACCAATTGCTCTTACTCTTAATTTAACATCGATCGACTTAACTAAATTTTGAGCATTGGTGGCCATATAGTAATTATAATCTACTACCAAATCATTAAAATCATAGTCTCCTTTACTTGGCCATAAATCTTCGAATGCTAAAGAAGCATATTTATTTACACCTGGGTAGAAGTTGTCGAATGCTTTTGTAGGATCGTTTGGATAGTCGTCAGAGCCATCTGGAACACCATCATTGTCGGCATCTTTAGGTGAATCTATGGATTGATAAAAGCCATCTTTTACTGCTGTAAAAGGACTTACTGAAGCATAGAAAACGGCATCGTTAAAATCATCGTCCGAACCATTATCACGTTTTAAATCTTCAAAACCAATTAATAATAATTTGCGTTGATTATCTTTTAAAACTACATTGTGTTTTCTGAGATTTGGATCTGTTTCAGGATTAAAAAGCTTGTTTGAATAAAAATCAAGATTACTTGTTTTTATGGTTGCTCCATTTCCAGTCCAACCATTTGATCTAAAATGCCAAGCTACAGAAGTTCCAGCTGGGAATACATTGGTGTATTTAGCTTGTTGTGTATTATAATATAATAATTGAACTTTATTACCAGATCTTAATCCACCTCCTGAATTTATATAAGATGTATTTGGAAAGACCAATGTAGATCTTGTTATTGCAGATTTATTTGCTGGTGGGTTGTTTGTAGGATATGAATAATATGCCAATGTATTTAAGTTTCCAGCTCCTTCATGTACAAAAGTAACCCAAACTTCGGCATCTTCTACAAGCACAATACTACCATCATCTTCGCTAGCTAAAAATTCGGGGTGAGAAACACCTAATTTTATTCTTTCAGGTAATGACGCATTAACATCTGCTAAAAAATCATTGTCAACTATGTCGTTAGTTGCTAATAAATTGTTTGGTACTCCTAAGTTATTCCAATTAGCAAAAGCATAAAAATCATTTACTTGCCAAAAAGTAGTTACCCAAAAAATTGAAGCTTGGTTTGCTTTGTATGGAGAAACATTTGACCTGCTTTTTTCAACACTGTTTCCACCAATTACAACATTGATGTCTTCTTTATCAAGTTTTACAACCTGATAACTTGGCAGACCAATGTGCTTTACCAAAATACTTAAGCTATCTAAGGTAGTAGCTGGTGAAATTTTGGTTATTAATAATCCTTGTGAATTTGTCATACCTTTAAAGATTAGTAAATCTTTACTGTTTTCTTTAATTGTTCAATCTTCATTTAAAGGGTTTTTTGAATATAGTTCTACTCCAACTCCACTAATTACTTGATTAGCATTGTTTAGAGTTGTAATAGTAACATTGTATTCTTTGATAGTTTTAAATTCGAACCCGGCTGAGTTAATATTGTCTTCTACTATATCATCGATTTGATTTTGCAAACAAGACGACACTGATAATGCTAAAGTAAAAACCAAAAGGCTTATAAAATTTAACTTTTTCATTTTATTTGTTTTAATTTGTGAATTTCATTTTTTTTTATTTGGAACTTTAAAATCAAATGTTGTGCCAAAAAGATAATATTCAGATTAACAAATAGTTGCTGTTTTCTAATTCAAATATAACTCTTCGATTTTGAAGTATTGTGCTTCGGAAACGAACAAGAACAAGCTATAATTATAATTCAATACTGTATTTTTGCAGTCTTCTATATAATGCATTCCATTCAATATTCAATAAACGTGCTGCTTCGGATTTATTGTTTTTTGTCAGATGTAATGCATTCATTATTGTTTGTTTTTCAATTACCTCTAAATCGAAAGTATCAAAGATATTCATATTTACAGGTTTGTTAAAGCTTTCAATAATGGAGAAATTTTGAGTTCTCAAAACGCCATCATTACATAGTATTATGGCTCGTTCAATAATATTACGCAGTTCACGAATATTGCCGGGGAAACTATAATTTTTAAGCATTTCATAAACATCAGTGTGAATCTCTTTGATGTTTTTAGCCATTTTAACTGAAAACGACTCGATAAAATAATCTACTAATTCTGGAATATCCTCCTTACGTTCGCGTAAGGGTGGGAGGTATATTATAAAAGTTCCAACCCTGTGAAAAAGGTCAATTCTAAAATTCTTTCCGCTCGAGATTTCTTCAATTGGTTTATTTGTGGCTGCAACAATACGAATATCATATTTTTGTTGTGATTGACTTCCAACTTTTGTATAGGTTCTATCTTCTAATACACGAAGTAATTTTACTTGTAGGCCGTGTGTCATTTCACCAATTTCATCCAAAAAGAGTGTGCCTTTATTTGTAGTCTCAAACCAACCGGCTTTGTCACTTATGGCTCCAGTAAAACTTCCTTTTTTATGTCCAAAAAACTCGCTTTCGAATAAACTTTCAGGAATGGCCGACATATTTACTGCACCAAAAAATTCGGATTTTCTTTGACTTATATTGTGTATTCCTCTGGCAACAAGCTCTTTTCCTGTTCCACTTTCGCCTAATATGAGTACTGAAGTATCAGGTGTTTGTGCAACCATACTCATTTGCGATTTCAAATCTTTTACTGCTTTTGAAGAACCAATTATTTCAACTCCAAACTCATTTTCAACAATTTGTTTTAGTTGTATGTTTTTGTTTTTTTCTACTTTGTAATTCTTATTTAATTCTGCAAATTTTTGTGTTTTTTCTATCGACATCCAAATGTCGGCAGGTGTAAATGGTTTTTTAAAATAATCAACAGCACCCAATCGTAATGCCTCAATAACTGTATCCATATCACCGGAATCACTTATCATTATCACTTCAATATTAGAGTGTTCTTCTTTAATTATTTTCAATACTTCCAATCCATCCATTTCGGGTAATCTATAATCACATATTATATAGTCGATTATTTCAGATTTCAGTATTTTAAATGCTATAGAAGGTGCTTCCGCTGTAAAAACATTGAAACGTTCTTTTAATATGGAACTTGAAAGTTTTCTGTAAATTGGATCATCGTCAATAATCAATATGCTTAAAAGATTGCTTGTCATGATTAACTCCTTTATATTTGTGATTTTGGGCTTTTGAAAATGATTGTATTTGACTTTTTGATAAAAAATACTTTTAAATTAATGTGTTTCTGGAAGTTTAATTGTGAATTCGGTGCCTTGTCCAATACTACTTGTTACATTTAAAGTCCCATCGTTTTTCTTTATAAAATCTTTTACAAGCATAAGTCCTAGCCCTGTACCTTGTTCGTTATCTGTACCGGAACTTGTAAAATGTTGGTTTTCTTTAAATATTTTCTTCAATGCTTCGTCTGACATTCCAACACCGGTATCTTTTATACAAATTTCAACTGAATTATCCTTTTGTTTAGCAATAATTGTAATTTTACCCATGTTTGGAGTAAACTTAATTGAATTCGAAATTATATTTCTAATCACAGTGTTCATCGAAACCTCATCGCACCAAGCTTCCAAATTTTCCGGAACATCCATGGATATTGAGATGTTTTTGTTTTGAGCCACTCCTTCAAGAAGTTGTACACAACTTGCAATTAATTGGAAAACGTTGGTGTTTTGTAAATGAAGTTGAACGCGGTTGTCCTGAACTCTTGTCCATTGTAATAAGCTGTTTAACAAGGTGCTGGTGTCGTTAGCCCTTATTCTTAAATGATGTATGATTTCAATAAAATCTTCGCTCGATGTATCAAAATAACCTTGATCAATGGCGTCAATGGTTTGTAAAATTGCTGAAAGAGGAGAGCGAATGTCATGCGCAATTATTGAATACAATTTATCTCTCGACCGAATCATGTCAATAATAGTTTTTCTTGATTCGGCTAGTTCAATATGGTTTTTTATACGGACTAATAGTTCTTCATTTTTAAAAGGTTTGGTAATATAATCCACACCACCGGCATCAAAACCTTCCACAATATTTTCTGTTTGATCGTTTGCTGTTAGAAAAATTATTGGAATTTCTTTCCATTTTTCAACCTTTTTAATCATTCTACAAACTTCATATCCATCTACATCAGGCATCATTACATCTAAAAGGATAAGCGATGGGATTTCAGTTTCCAAAAAATCAATTCCCAGTGCGCCACTTTCTGCTGTGCTAGCTTTGAACCCATAATTTTCAAGTGTTTTTGATGTAAAAAGAAGATTCATGGGATTATCATCAATAATTAAAATATGCTTGTCTTTAAAATTGTCCATTTTTTCTATTTTTTAAAAATTAATTAAATGTATAAGTTAAATTCAATTTGATATTGATTTAAAAGGATTGATTCTCGTTTTTGAATTACTTATTAAAAGTATTTTTTTGAATAGTTTTGATTATTAGAACATCGAAAATTAAATGATATTTTCAATTTAATTGTAATTGTTTTGTATGGTATTTTGCAAATTATTGATAAGCAGCATTTTACATATTTATTTTAATTACTATATAAATTTAGGTAATTTAAAAAAGAATATATTTTAAAACCAAATGAATCTGTTTGGAATATAATACAAAATCCAAACATGTTAATTATATTATAATTTTCACACTTAAAAAAAGTAAAATAAATTGATTATTAAGGAATTGAGAATACTAATTTTTATAATCAATTTAGGGAGTTTAGGGGTTAAATATTATTTATAACAAGCTTATAATGTAAAGCAAACTGTCTATAAATAAATAATTAATATGCAAAGATAATTATATTTTTACATTTTAGTTGAAAAAAAATAAAATTATTTTTGAAATGTAGTAGAAAAATAATTATTTGGAATAATTATATGTTTTTAAAATAAAACTATATCAAACTTTATGACATAAAAACTTGAATTGTTTCTTTTAGTTTTTTGGTATCAATTGGTTTTGTTAGGAATTCATCCATCCCGGCGTCTAAACATTTTTGTCTTTCTTCCTTTAGTGCACCTGCTGTTAAAGCAATAATTGGAGTATGAATATTAAGCGTTTTTTCAAATTCTCTTATTCGTCTTGTGGCATCATTTCCATCCATCTCGGGCATTTGAACATCCATGAATATCATGTCATATCTATTATTCATTGCCATTTCTAAGGCCTCTTTTCCTGTTTTTGCTTCTTCTATATCGATATTTGGTAATATGCTACTAATCATTGCTTTAGCAAGGTACATGTTGAATAGATCATCATCTGCTATTAACAATTTATTAGTTTTAGTTTTAAAAGTGTTTGTTTGCATATTTACTTCAATATCATGGTTAATAATTGATTTTAACCCACTTATACAATTATATAATTCCCTGACTTTTACTGGTTTATTTAGAAAAATATTAATTCCTAATTTATTACATTCTTCATAAAATGATGAATCTTCTGTTGATGAATTTAAAAGTACAAAAGTTTGCTTTGAAGTTGATGTTTTGAATTCTTCACAAATCTTTTTTATCATGTCTAATCCATCCATCTCAGTCATTTTGTTATCTACAAATATAACATCAACTGCTTTTTTTGATTGTAAAATTTTAAGAGCATCTGATTGATTATCAGCTGTGTCGCACAGGATACCCCATGCAGTTATCATGTTTTTAAATATTTTTAAACTATTCTGATTGTCATCAATAATTAAAACACTATTAATTGACTCGATTGCTTGGTAACTATCGTTTATTTCATATTCTACTTCAGTTTCTAAATTAAAACAGAAAGTTGTACCAAAATCTTTTTTACTTTCAAATAAAATTTCGCTGCCCATTTTCTGAGCCAATTTATCAGATATTATCAAACCTAAACCAGTTCCGCCAAATTTTCGTGTCGTTGAGCTATCGGCCTGACTGAATGCTTTGAATAATTTTAATTTTTGTTCTTCCGAAATTCCAATTCCAGTATCACGCACATAAAATGAGAAAACCCCTTTGTTATCAGCTTTTTTAGCGAATGCAACTCTTAGTTCAATTTCACCAGCATTGGTAAATTTTACAGCATTACTTATAAGATTTGATAATATTTGAGTCAATCTAATTGGATCTACAAATGCAAATTTAGGTAAATCTTTTGATATATCAAGCAACAGCTCTAAATTTTTCTTGTTAGCTTGAAATTTCACAATATCTAAACTATGTTCAATTAATTTTGAAATATCAGTTTTTACAATTTCTAATTCTAAATGATTGGCTTCAATTTTTGAAAAATCAAGAATGTCGTTAATTACACCAAACAAATTATTGGCACAAGTATTTATGGCTGCAGTATATTGAAGTTGAACTTCACTTAGCTCAGTTTGTGTTAAAAGTTCAGAGAATCCTATTACACCATTTAAAGGAGTTCTTAATTCATGGCTCATGTTGGCAACAAATTCTGATTTTGCTTTTGTTGCTTTTAATGCATTTTCTTTTTCAATGATTAATGTTTTGTTTAATTCAGATTGTTGAATCAAATTTAATATCATTTGACCAAAAACAAAGAGTAGAGATTTTTCGTTTTCAGTATATAGATGTTGTTTTTTTATAGAATCGAATCCAATAAAACCTATACATTTATCATTATTCATTATAGGTACAGAAATCAGACTTTTAACACCTTTTAATTCCAATACAGTCTTTGTTAGGCCATTAAAAGCGTGAATGTCAGGAATATCTAATGTTTCGCCTTTTATATGTGCGTTTACCCATTCTTCCATTTGAGATAATGGAACATTCTGTAGTTCATTTATATGCGGTTCAATATCTGTTTCACACCATTCATAGGTATTATTACAAACTTCATTAACCCAATCATAATTAAAAATTATTGCTCTGTCAGCTTCTAAAAATTGACTTAATTCACCCAATGATTTATTTATACTTGGTTCAATTTCAGATAATTCTATGTTAATATATTTTGATGCCATTTTTATTAAAATGTCCTGTAATTGGGTCATTTTAAACAATTCATCTTTTATTTTATTTTGAGATGTAATATCTTCTTTCACACCTAAAAAATGTGTAATTTCACCTAAATGATTTTTTATAGGCGAAATAGTGGCAGACTCACAATAAGTTTCACCATTTTTCTTAATATTTTCAAATTCACCTTTCCAAATTCCACCAGTAGTAATAGTTTCCCATAAGTTTTTAAAATCAGCTGAGTTAATGGTTTTTGAATTTAGGATTCTAGGGTTTTTCCCTATAACTTCTTCTTGAGTATATCCACTTATTTCGCAAAATTTTGTATTTACATATTCAATATCACCTTTCAAATTGGTTATTACAACACTTGAATTACTTTGTTCAACAGCATTTGAAAGCATAGATAATTCATCTTCATTCTGTTTGCGTTTTGTAATATCATTTAGTATCCCAATTATCCCAATTAATTCATTTTTATCGTTGTAAGCAGGTGCTTTTAAAACATCGTACCATTTTTCTATTCCATTATATGAAATAATCTCTTCAATTTGCAAGGGTGTTTCAGTTGCAAGTACTTGTGAGTCTTCTTGTTGATATTTAATTGCTAGCTCCCTAGGCCAAATATCAAAATCACTTCTGCCAATAAATAAATCAGGATTATCCAAACCAAACATATTGGAAAATGCTTGGTTCACTATAACAAACTTATTATCAGTGTCTTTTAACCACAAAAGTCCTTGTTGGTTTTTCAATAAAGACTTAAAAAAGTGATTGTGTAATTGAGCCCGATCGTTATTAGTTTGAATATTTCCGGATTTCTCAAATTCATTATTTATTTGAATGCTTTCTCTATAATTAAATTGAGATAATTTGGGTGAAGGATTTAAATTATTTAGTTGGTTTATAATATCCCCCTTTTCAGACAAAAATTTGTCTAAATCTTTGATATCCTCAATTTTATTAATTATATTTTTAATAAAGTCTTGCATGTTTTTACCTTGGGTATTATAATAAATTCAAAAAATATTTGAGCTATTGAAGCTAGTTTGTTTTAAATATTTAATCCTAATTTTTAATAAATACTAAATCTACATTTTTCAAAAAAATAAATTTGTTTTTAAATGTAATTGTTATTGTTACAAATATAGAAACTTTTTTTTATTTTATAAGAATTGTCAGTAAATTCAATTTCTAAATCAAAATAAATGCTTTAAATATTTTCAACTCGCTAAGTTAATAAATCATAACTAAAATTTTTTCTTTGAATTTATATTGATTAATAATAGTTTAAATCCCACATAATCAAATAAATATGAATAATTTTAAATTTGATTTTTACGGGAGACATACCTTTACAAGAATCAGACCAAAATTTTAAATTGTACGTTTATTCTAATTTTAAATTTATAGAAATCTATATCAGTACTATTTAAATTTTGTATTTTGATAATTAGTTTTGGAATTCATAAATAATGTAATTTTAAGTACTGTTTTTTGTTGATAAGAATTATTTTGCCAGAGTTTTCGTATTTTTGCATTTTAAAGATGAGTTTAAATACTTTTACTTTGAAAACCTTGTTTTAAGTTTTTTTTAAGCATTTATGACTAAATTCCTACATTATATTATTGTTTTTTTACTCTACAAAATTTGAAAATGATTAAATCTCAAATTGATTCTCTACGTCGCGAACTTGAACTCCATAATTATAACTATTATGTACTTTCGGCTCCTACAATTTCCGATTTTGAATTTGATATTAAACTTAAGGAGTTAAATGAACTCGAGTTAAAACATCCTGAATTTTTTGATATGAACTCACCGACACAACGTGTTGGGAGTGATATTGCCGCTGGTTTTGAACAAGTTGAGCATGTGTATCCCATGTTATCTCTAGGAAATACATATTCAGAAAATGAAGTTAGAGATTTCTATGACAGAGTTAGCAAGGCTCTGAATGAAGATTTTGAGTTAGTGTGTGAATTAAAATACGATGGAACATCAATTTCGTTAACATATGAAAATGGTTTGTTGGTAAGAGCAATAACAAGGGGTGATGGTGAAAAAGGTGATGATGTAACTAACAACGTGAAAACAATTCGTTCCATTCCATTGCGTTTGCACGGAGATTTTCCTAAATTATTTGAAATACGTGGTGAAATTTTGATGCCATGGGCGGTTTTCGATGATTTGAACCGTGAACGTGAAGCTCAAGAGGAACAGCTTTTTGCAAATCCACGCAATGCTGCCTCAGGAACTTTGAAACTTCAAAATTCAGCCATTGTAGCATCGCGAAAATTAGATGCCTATTTATACTATATGATAGGTGAAAATTTACCTTATGAAAATCATTTTGATAATTTGAATGCAGCAAAATCCTGGGGTTTTAAAATTTCGGATGCCACAAAAGTTTGTAAAGGTTTAAATGAAGTTTTTAATTTTATAAACTATTGGGATATAGAACGAAAGAATTTACCGGTTGCAACGGATGGTATAGTGATTAAAGTTAATTCATTAATTCAACAAAAAAATCTTGGTTTTACTGCAAAATCACCTCGATGGGCCATAGCTTATAAATTTCAGGCAGAAAAAGCTGTTACCCGTCTAAATTCCGTTTCGTATCAAGTGGGTAGAACGGGTGCGATTACGCCGGTTGCAAATCTTGACGCAGTACAATTGTCGGGTACTACAGTACGAAGAGCATCGTTGCATAATGCTGATATTATTGAAGGATTAGATTTACATATTGGCGATATGGTTTTTGTTGAAAAAGGAGGGGAGATAATTCCAAAGATTACCGCTGTAGATAAAAATGCAAGAATATTGATAGGCGATAAAGTTATTTTTATCAAAAATTGCCCTGAATGCGGTACTTTATTAACTCGATTCGAAGGTGAAGCAGCTTATTATTGTCCAAATGAAAATAATTGTCCACCACAAATTAAAGGTAAAATTGAGCATTTTGTAAGCAGAAAAGCTATGAATATTGATGGGTTGGGAAGTGAAACAGTTAATCTGCTATATCAAAATGATTTATTGCATAATATTGCAGATATTTACGATTTAAAAATTCCCGATTTAATTCGCCTTGAACGTTTGGGAACAAAATCAGCATATAATATTAAAGATGGTGCTGAAAAATCCAAAGAAATTCCATTTGAAAGACTAGTATTTGGTTTAGGAATTCGGTTTGTAGGAGAAACCATTGCCAAGAAACTGGCTTTTGCGTTAAAAAACATGGAAGCTTTAGAGAAAGCTACTTTTGAACAATTGATAGAAGTTGATGAGATTGGTGAGCGAATTGCTAAAAGTGTAGTCAGTTATTTTGCTGATCCATTGAATATTGATACAATTAAAAGACTTAAAACTCACGGTTTGCAAATGTCATTGTCCGATGAAAAATTGAATGCACACGGGACTGCTCTAAACGGTTTTTCGATTGTTATAAGTGGTACATTTAACCAACATTCGCGCGATGAATATAAATCGATGATAGAAATGAATGGAGGAAAAAATGTTGGAAGTGTGTCATCTAAAACTTCATTTATATTGGCCGGAGATAATATGGGCCCTGAAAAACTAAAAAAGGCTGAGAACCTCGGAGTGCGATTAGTAAAAGAAACTGAATTTCTTGAAATGATTGGGGAGAAATCAAAAACGATTGAATCATTTTCCGGAACCTTGTTTTGAACCAAACTTTTTTATTAAAAATGAGGGAAATATAATTAAAACTAGTATAAATAAAAAGCATCGCAAAAGTTCATCAAAATTTGATTATCGTTCTTTATGCAACAACAAAAAAACAATTATTTACTGTTGTAAAGTCATTTTATTACAGAAAATGAAAAAAATCAAGTACTTTTGTAACCATAAATCGATTTTAAATATCAATGTTTAAAAATGACTGTATATTTAGCTTAAAAGTATGATAAACATGTTCGAAAAACTGATATGGTTTTTTTTTCAAAGTGATGTAAGAAAGTATTTAAAAGAGGAGATAAGGGATCGTCGTTTTGTTAATTATTCCAATGCAAAAACTATTTTACTAATTTTCGAAAGTGATTTATCTGAACAAAACTTACTGATACGAAATATTATTCAGCAACTAGTTTCAGATGGAAAAAAAGTAAAGTCATGGGGTTTTGTAAATAAAAAAGTAACAAGTTCTGCTATTCTTCAGGATTATAGGATATTACATCAAGGAAATCTAAATTTCCTTAAAAAACCAAACAATTTAATTTTAGATGAATTGTCACATATCAAATCTGATTTATTAATTGATTTGACAACAACCGAAATTATTCCACTTCAATATATTACCTTATATGCAAATGCAGCTTGTAAAACAGGTTTGAAAAAAACGAATATGAATTTTTATGATTTTATGGTAGATTTAAAACAGGAAAATTTAGATATTGAAAATAATAATGAAGCTGTAGATGCAAATACAGTTTACAATCAGATAATTTTTTATCTCAAAAGCATACAAACTAAAGATTAAAAGCGTATTTTTGCAAAAAAATGAATTTCTATATACTGCATGATTAATAGTAAACTAAAAGGAATGGGTGTAGCATTGATTACACCTTTTAAAACAGATGAATCAATTGATTTTGATGCTTTATCGCGTCTTATTGAGCACCAAGTCAAAAACGGAACAGATTATTTGGTAGTGTGCGGTACAACTGCCGAAACCCCCACGCTGACCGAAAAAGAAATGGATCAAATTGCTCGTTTTGTAGTGAATTGTGTTGCAGGAAGATTACCAATAGTACTAGGTGTAGGTGGTAATAATACAAAAGCATTAGTTAATAAACTCCAAACTTATGATTTTAATGGTATAGATGCCATTTTATCAGTTACTCCATATTACAATAAACCATCGCAAGAAGGCCTATATCAACATTATGCAGCCATTGCTAATGTTTCGCCTATTCCTGTAATATTATATAATGTGCCAGGTAGAACAGGTGTTAATATGTTGCCTGCAACTACACTGCGTTTGGCCAAAGAATTTAAAAATGTTTGTGCAATAAAAGAGGCATCGGGCAATTTTTCGCAAATTGACGATATAATAAAAAATAAACCCGAAGATTTTATGGTAATTTCTGGTGACGATGGCATAACATTTCCATTGATAACTTTAGGTGCTGTAGGTGTAATTTCTGTGATTGGAAACGCATTTCCACGAGAGTTTAGCCGCATGGTTCGTTTGGCCCTCGATGGAGATTACAAGAATGCACGTCAAATTCATCATCGTTTTACTGAACTTATCGAACTTCTTTTCGTTGAAGGAAATCCTGCAGGAGTGAAAAGTATGTTGGCTGTAATGGGATTTATCGAAAATAAATTAAGATTACCTTTAGTCCCCAACACCATTAAAACTTACGAAAAAATTCGCCTCGTACTCAATCAAATAGGTTAAAATAATCGCAAGTAGAAAATATAAAAATGCCTTCATTATCATGATTATTCATCTGATAACGAAGGCATTTCTAATTTTTAATTTTCTGTTTAAAATTCCGACGAAAAATGAAATCTAATATTTTTAAAATCGTTTTGTGCCATTTGTAAAACATAACCCGAATCTGCTAGAAAAACATCCCTGCCGTCTTTATCAACTGCCATATATTGTGATTTGCGTTTTTTGAAATTATCTAATTCCTGTGCATCATCGCTTTCAATCCAACATGCTTTGAATAACGAAATTGGCTCCCAACGACATTGTGCTCCATATTCATGCAACAATCGATATTGAATAACTTCGAACTGCAATTGACCTACAGTACCAATAATTTTTCGATTATTATATTGATTTATAAATAATTGAGCAACACCTTCATCCATAAGCTGATTAACTCCTTTGTCCAATTGTTTGGTTTTCATAGGATCGGCATTTTCAATATACTTAAACATTTCAGGAGAAAAGCTTGGAATTCCTTTAAAATGAAGATTTTCACCGCTTGTTAAGGTGTCACCAATTTTGAAAGACCCTGTATCGGGTAAACCTACAATATCACCGGCATAAGCCTCATCAACAGTTTCTTTTTTTTGAGCCATAAAAGCAGTAGGAGAGGAGAAGCGCATCATTTTTCCGTGACGAATATGTTTGTAGTTCACATTTCGTTCAAACTTTCCGGAACAAATCTTAACAAATGCAATACAGCTTCTGTGATTAGGATCCATATTGGCATGTATTTTAAAAATAAAGCCCGAAAATGCTTCCTCATAAGGGTTTACTTCACGTTCTTGTGAATTTATCGGACGGGGTGAAGGTGCAATTTTAACAAAACAATCCAACAATTCTTTTACACCAAAAGTATTTAATGCGCTACCAAAAAACACCGGAGCTAATTCGCCTGCTAAATATTTGTCAACATCAAATTCTGAATAAACGCCGTTTATTAATTCTAAATCTTCGCGTAATTTAGCAGCATCTCTTTCGCCAACCAATTTGTCTAATTCATTGCTTTCAATATCCGACAATTCAACCGATTCGCTTATAGTTTGTTTATTTGGTGTGTAAAGTTCCAAGTTGTTTTTATAAATATTAAAAACACCCTTGAAGCCATAACCTTGATTAATAGGCCAGGTAAGTGGTCGCACACCAATTCCTAATTCAGCTTCTAATTCGTCCAATAAATCAAAGGCATCTTTACCTTCTCTATCCATTTTATTCACAAAAATCATAACAGGTGTGTTGCGCATTCTGCAAACATTCATCAGTTTTCGTGTTTGTGCTTCAACACCTTTTGCTGTATCCACAACAATAATTACACTGTCAACAGCGGTTAAAGTGCGGTATGTGTCTTCTGCAAAGTCTTGATGGCCAGGCGTATCAAGTATGTTGATTTTATAATCACGATATTCAAATCCCATTACTGAAGTTGCCACGGAAATACCACGTTGCTTTTCAATTTCCATCCAGTCGGAAGTTGCTGTTTTCTTAATTTTGTTCGATTTTACAGCACCTGCAATATGAATAGCACCTCCAAAAAGTAAAAGTTTTTCGGTTAGAGTGGTTTTACCTGCATCGGGGTGACTGATAATTGCAAAGGTACGTCGGCGTTGAATTTCAGAATTTAAAGACATTTGTGAAGTTGATAGTTGACAATGAATAATTGAAAGTGAAAATCTAAATTTTTCAGGTGCAAAAGTACCTAAAAAACGATAAAAGGCAAAATTTGTATAACATTCAAAAGTTTATACTCAATTCGAGCTATATAAAAACATAAAAACAAAAAAGCAACAAACTAATAAATAGTTTATTGCTTTTAGTGATCCGGACGGGATTCGAACCCATGACCCACGCCTTAGAAGGGCGTTGCTCTATCCAGCTGAGCTACCAGACCAATTTTGTTTCCAATTAATAATACTATTGCTAATTGAAACATGTTTTTGTAAAGCGGTGCAAAAGTAGTCTATTTTTTGGAATGTTCCAACTATTTTCATAAAAATCAATCATAAACGCCCGATATTTGGCGAAAAATCACTAATTTTGTCATCTTATACATAAAGAAAGAAATTTTAAAAATCCATATTGATGAAAGTAATGAAATTCGGCGGAACATCCGTAGGTTCTGTCCAAGGTATTTTAAGTGTAAAAAAAATAGTAGAAGCTCAGAATGAAGCTGTAATTGTTGTTGTTTCGGCACTTTCGGGAGTCACGGATCAACTTTATAAAGTATCAAAATTAGCCAGTGAAGGTGATGAAAATTATCTTTTAGAGTTTGATGAAATGCTCCTACGTCATACAGAGGTAATAGAAACAGTTATTCCAAAAACTAAAATAACGGCTGTATCAGAGCAAGTTAAATCTCAATTCAACGATTTATCCAATATTCTTCGGGGTGTTTTTTTAATTAAAGATAGTTCCGCAAAAATTATTGATACCATTGTAAGTTATGGTGAATCAATTTCTGCTATAATAGTAGCAAATGCTATTGAAAATGCTGTTCATTTTGATTCAAAAAAATTCATTAAAACTATTAATCAATTTGAAAAACATATAGTTGACTTTAAAAAAACCAATAATTTAATAAAGGAAACATTTGCTAAAGAACCACAAATATCAGTTTGTGGGGGATTTATTTCGACTGATAGCACAACAAATTTTATTACAAATCTTGGTCGTGGAGGTTCTGATTATACTGCTGCAATTTTAGCTGCTGCTTTAGATTGTAATATACTTGAAATTTGGACTGATGTAGATGGTTTTATGACAGCCGATCCACGCATTATTAGTAATACTTATGTGATTGATAAACTGAGCTTTAGTGAAGCAATGGAGCTTTGTAATTTTGGTGCAAAAGTAATTTATCCACCAACAATATTTCCTGTTTTTCATAAAAACATACCTGTAGTAATTAAGAATACTTTTAATCCTACAGCCAAAGGAACCTATATTTCGCAGGAAAAAGTGGGTGAACCAGCCAAAGCCATTAAAGGAATTTCATCTATTAACGATACATCCCTCATTACTATTCAAGGTCTTGGTATGGTGGGAGTTATTGGTGTAAATCATCGAATTTTCCGTGTGTTGGCAAACAATGGAATAAGCGTTTTTATGGTTTCTCAAGCTTCGTCCGAAAACACAACTTCTATTGGTATGCGAAATGCTGATAGTGCATTAGCTGTTAAGGTTTTACGCGAAGAATTTGCTGTTGAAATTGAATTGGGTGAAATTGACAATATATTCTCGGAAGACGATTTAGCTACAGTTGCCATTGTGGGAGATAATATGAAACGTACTCCCGGAATTGCCGGTAAACTTTTCGGTACTTTAGGTAGAAATGGAATTAACGTAATTGCCTGTGCACAAGGTGCTTCCGAAACAAATATCTCTTTTGTTACAGATAGAAAATCATTGCGCAAAGCATTGAATGTTATTCATGATTCATTTTTCTTGTCAGAATATCAGGTTTTAAACATATTTTTAGTTGGTACTGGTACAGTTGGTGGAAGTTTGTTGGAACAGATTAAAATGCAACAACCTAAACTAATGGCTCAGAATAGTTTAAAATTAAATGTTGTTGGGATCGCCACTGAATTTAAAATGTTATTTGTTCGTTCGGGAATAAATTTGGATAATTATACAGAACAATTAGAAAATGAAGGAACGGATGTTTCTCCGGAGTTGATTTGCAATGAGATTTTAAATATGAATATTTTTAATTCAGTATTTGTTGACTGTACTGCCAGTCCACAAATTGCGGGATTGTATCAAACGCTTATTCAGAACAATATATCGGTAGTTGCAGCCAATAAAATTGCAGCTTCGTCGGATTATGAGAATTATGCTGCATTAAAAGAAGCTTCTCGACGCAGGGGAGTAAAATTTTTATTCGAAACCAATGTGGGAGCTGGTTTGCCAATTATTAACACTATGAATAACTTAATTAATAGTGGTGATAAAATTCAAAAAATGCAAGCTGTACTTTCAGGTACTTTGAATTTCATTTTCAATACTTTGAGTGCCGAAATTCCATTGAGTAAAGCAATACTAATGGCTAAAGAAGCTCGTTTTGCTGAACCCGATCCACGTATAGACTTAAGTGGTAAAGATGTAATTCGCAAGTTAGTAATTTTGGCTCGTGAAGCCGGTTATAGAGTTGATCAGGAAGATGTTGAGAAAAATTTATTTATTCCTGATAAATATTTTACCGGAAGTTTGGATGATTTTTGGAACACTATATCTGAACTTGACGCAGAATTTGAAGAAAAACGCATAGCTTTAGCTGCTCAAGGTAAACGTTGGCGATTTGTTGCAACTATGGAAATGGGAAAATGCAATGTTGGTTTACAGGAAGTTGATAGTTTGCATCCTTTCTACGATTTACAAGGAAGTAACAATATTATTCTTATCACTACTGAGCGTTATAATGAATTCCCCATGATGATTAAAGGTTATGGTGCTGGTGCAAGTGTTACGGCTGCAGGTGTTTTCTCGGATATTATCAGTATAGCAAATATACGTTAAATTTGAAGTTTCACGTTTCGAGTTTTTATTGCAATGCAGGTTTTAAGTATTTTATTTTGAGTTAATTAGCCATTTATTTAATGAAGTATTCATTGTTTTTAATATTAACGATTTTATTTTTCGCATGTAATCGACCAAAACCTCAATTGCCTGCGAATAAAATAAATACTGTTGATAGTTCAGAAATAGCTTTGATGAATGCAAATGAAAAACTAATTTCATTCGAAGACAGCGTTCTTACTTTGTATATAAACAAAATCGACTCTACATTTATAAAAAATGACTTGGGTTTTTGGTATAAAATTAATACAAAAATATCGCGAAAAGCTTTGAAATTGAATGATAATTGTACTATTACTTATAGTGTTAATACTTTAGATAATCAAAAATTATTTCATAAAACGGAAAAAATTGTCATTGGTAAAAAGCAATTGATTTTCGGTTTGGAAGAATTGATTAAATTGATGCATCTGGGCGAAAGTGCAAGTTTAATTTTACCCTGGTATTTGGCTTATGGTTTAAAAGGCGATGGTAAGTCAATACAACCTTATACTTCATTAAAATTATATGTTGATATAAAATAATTTTGATAATAATTGTTTTTTGCTAAATTTAAAATTTTTGTCAACTTAAAACACTTTTGACAACTGTACACGCAATAATTTGTAAATTATTAATTTGATAATTAACATATTTGTTATTCTTAACTTTTTGATTTCGATATTTAATCGGATATTTGTAAACTAATTTATAAACTCTTTTAACATGAAAATTTTCTTGAAATTATTTACTGTAATTATATTCATTTCCACCATTTTAAGTTCGTGTACTGATAGTACAACCTATGCAGATGAGCTGAGTGCTGAAAAATTATTAATTGCAGATTATATTAAACGTCAAAATATTAAGGTAGTAAGTACTTTACCTACCGTATATCCTTGGCCAGATAATGTTTATTTTTTATCAAAAACAGGTTTGTATTTTAGATTAACGAATAAAGGTGATTTTGGCGCTAATAAAGATAGCGTGGAAAACAACGATTTGGTTATACCGCGATATATTAAATATACCTTAGGTGTAAAATCGGATACAACATTTAACATGACAACCTTAGATGAGCCATTTACGTCAAACTTTAATTTTAATGATTTAACTCAGGCATGTCAGGGTTGGCACGAAGCCGTTTCGTATATGAAATGGAATAACTCTGAAGCAAAAATTATCGTTAAATCTAAATTAGATTTCGGAGTAGATGCAAGACCGGCTACACCTTATTGTTATGATATGAAAATCAAATTCCAAAAATAATTGTAAAATAATTTCTTACTCATTTTTAAATATTTTATGACATTAATAAAATCAATTTCAGGTATCAGAGGCACAATTGGTGGAATTGTTGGAGATGGTCTAAATCCAGTTGATACAGTGCGATTTACGGCAGCTTATGCTACTCATATTAAAGCGAATAAAATTACAGATGCTAATAAAATTGTTGTTGGTAGGGATGCTCGCATTTCGGGTGAAATGGTCAACCAAATTGTAATTGGAACTTTATTGGCCATGGGTTTTGATGTAGTTAATATTGGACTTGCAACAACTCCCACTACTGAATTGGCAGTAACCATGGAAAAGGCTGCGGGTGGTATTATTCTTACAGCAAGCCACAATCCAAAACAATGGAACGCATTGAAACTTTTGAATGAAAAAGGTGAGTTTTTAAACGCAAAAGCCGGTGAAGATGTTTTGCAAATAGCTGCAAATGAATCATTTGTATTTTCACCAGTTGATGAGTTGGGCAAACTAACCGAAAATTTCACTTATACCGATAAACATATCGAAAGCGTTTTGGCTCTTCATCTTGTTGATGTAGAGGCTATTAAATCAGCCGATTTTTGTGTAGCTATTGACTGTGTAAATTCTGTAGGTGGAACTGTCATTCCTGCTTTATTACAAGCCTTGGGTGTAAACAAAATTGAAAAACTTTATTGCGAACCTAATGGTCAATTTCCTCATAATCCTGAACCACTTCCCGAACATTTAACTGAGATTTCGGCATTAATGAAACAAGGAAAAGCAGATGTTGGATTTGTGGTTGACCCAGATGTGGATAGATTAGCTATAATTAGTGAAGATGGAAGCATGTTTGGCGAAGAATATACTTTGGTTTCGATAGCTGATTATGTATTACAACATACACCCGGAAATACAGTTTCGAATTTAAGTTCTACACGCGCTTTACGTGATGTAACAAATAAATATAACTGTACTTATACTGCTGCTGCAGTTGGTGAGGTGAATGTAGTAACTGCCATGAAAGAAACAAATGCAATAATAGGTGGCGAAGGAAATGGTGGTATTATTTATCCTGAGAGTCATTATGGCAGAGATGCTTTGGTTGGTATAGCTTTGTTTTTAACCATGATGGCTAAATCAAAAACCAAAGTTTCGGATTTACGTAAAACTTATCCTGAATATTATATTTCAAAAAATAAAATTGAATTAACTCCGGCTATCGATGTCGACAATGTACTTAAAGTTATTAAAGAAGCTCATAGTGAGTATGATGTGAATGATATTGATGGTGTGAAAATTGATTTTCCAACTGGTTGGGTACATTTACGCAAATCGAATACAGAACCTATTATTCGTATATATTCCGAAGCTGCTACTGCTCAGGAGGCAGAGAAATTTGCCAATGACATAATTGATCAAATTAAGAAAATTGCTGGATTGTAGTTTTTAAAACGTAAGCATCCCAAATTAGCCGTATTTTTTCAAGAAGATCAAATTCAGATCTTTGTCGAAAAAAGTTATGTTCTGTTTGAATGAAGGAAATCGGTTTGTAGTATGCTTGCAAGGCGTTGATTTGCGTAAAGGTCTGGATGGTTTGTG
>CAMBSB010000011.1 GCA_945870155.1 Paludibacter jiangxiensis
TACCTTGATGAGTACCACTTTAGGTACAACAGGCGCTCAAATATGGAGACAATCTTCGATTTACTCATAAGAAAGATGGTTTTAAAAGAACCTATACGTTTATAATCAATATATTAACTCGGGCGGTCTAAGCGCCTATACCAATAAAATTAATTAAAATATGATTGATTTAATAATTAATAAAACCTTAGAACACCCTCTCAATATGCCCCCTTTAGGGGGTTAGGGGGCAGAATAGTTCAAATATATTTTTAAATTTATCTCCAACGTATCGAAGTGTTTTGTAGTGGATTATCATTCAATTTGGATAATACTGATTTATAGCTTTTATTCCACCAATTAGCATAACTTGTCGAAGCAATGTATTGCAATTCCATTTTATTGGTAATTGTATAAGTAGTATCAACTAACCTCGGATTGAGAGAAGGGTAGCGGTATGTTGTTGACTTATTGTTGTTTATCTCGGTCAGTCTGATTGATTCTATTGTCCACATGGCTATTACACCCAAAGTAACGCTATCCAAATGAAAAGATGAAATTGGATTGGTAGGATGTTTTACAATAACTTGCTTATTTTGAGCATATTCAATTAGAGTAGGGATGTCCTTTTTATCCAATAAAGGCAATTCATAGCTTTCGTAAGTGCCATTCTCCAACTGTTTCATATATTGCAATACCGACATATTTTCATAAGTATAACTGCATGAAAATGTGGCGATTAGATAAAACAACAAAAATGTTTTTTTCATTTTCTGAAATTTTTATTCAGTTTTACTATATTTATTGATTAAACGTAGCATCAAATTATTGAGAAATTCTACTTGATATTTCCCCACAGTTGGTTTAAGATGTTCGCCGCCAATTCCACTATCGTTGGTAATGAAAACATAAGTGCCGTTGGTAATTACAGCCATAAAACGCATCAAAAATTCGGTTTCTTTATCAATTCCACTGGCAGTAATAGGAATTATCATGATACCTTTCTCGCTGGCAGTTTGCAGATGACTTTGAATTTCGCTTACAATTTTTGTTTCGTAATGTGGAGGAGCATCAAGTAATAAAAAAATAATACGTGTACGTGCACTGCTCGACCATTGTAAATCTTTGATGGCTTTATCTAAAGCAGTATGTACCGCTTCGGGAAAATCGCCACCTCCGCTTGCACTTTGTTTTTTGATAAAATCAAGTGTAGTATTTATTTCGCTGCTAAAATTGGAGATGCGTGTTACATAATCATCTTCTTCGTCGCGATAAAACACCGAACCTGTAAGCATACTCACACTTGGATTGTCGGCTTTAGCTCTGCTAATCACATCTTTAAGTTCTGTTTTCAGATATTCCAGCTCATCGCCCATCGATCCGGTTGCATCTACAACAAATGCCAATTCAACTTTATTTGGTTTGCTTACGTTGCTTGTAAGTGTAATTGTATTTATGCCGGTTTCATAAGTTTTAACTCCGGTAATTGTTTTTGTACCTACTTCTATTTGAAGTTTTGCTAAATCAATCGTCTCGCTTTTTTGAAATAAGTCAACCCAAAGTTCAGCTTTCCCTTCGTTATTGGTTTTTGCAATCCATACATTTTTACCGTTATATTTCAATGTAATTTGCTGATCAACAGCTGGTTTTAGTGCGTTGTCAACTACTTTAACCGAAACACGATGGTTGGTAAAAAGTTTCCAATAAGTTGGCATTTTTGAATAATCCTGCGAATTTAACAAACTATCCAGGTAAACCCAATTATTTAAATCGTTCCATTCACCCGAAGTAATTTTTCCGGGCTCTATTGGATTCCCTTCACCATTTGCACTCGAACCACCACTTTTTGAGCCTGTTAAACTATAATCGGCGCTTAATCCGGATAAATCTTCATCATAGCTTGTACAGCTAAATAACAAGCTTAATAATAAAATTCCAACACTAAATTTTTTCATAATAAATAAATTGTTATAAGTTTGACACTTTTCTATGATGAATTCTATGATGAATTTGTTGCATGTGCAGGACATTATTATTTTTTCGTAAATACTCAGCCCCCAACCCCCCAAGGGGGGAGTTCTAGAGCGTTATTTAATTTTTAATGAATAATTAAATCTCAATTTTGACTTATTAAGTGTTATTTTGATTAGGAGTTCACTTCAAAATCTGTTCTACACTATTGGATTTGTGGTGAGTGGTTACATTTTTCAAAAGATATAAATCTTTTGGATTAGTAACTTAATTTTCAGGTTATGTTATTCAATCACTATAATTGATTCCTCTCAATATTCCCCCTTTAGGGGGTTAGGGGGCATGTTTGTTTTATAATATCTGCACCATTGAGTCAAACCGCACTCATTACATTTAGGTTTACGGGCAACGCAAACATAGCGTCCATGCAGAATCAACCAATGATGGGCTTTGGGAATCAATTCTTCGGGAATATATTTAACCAGTTCACGTTCAGTTTGGAGTGGGTTTTTTGAATTGGTGGTTAATCCGAGGCGTTCCGAAATACGGAACACATGGGTATCAACAGCCATGGCGGGTTTATTAAAAATCACTGAAGCAATTACATTGGCAGTTTTGCGCCCAACTCCGGGGAGAGTTTGAAGTAATTCTATGTCATCAGGCACTTCACTATTAAAATCTGAAACTAATTTCTGAGCCATTCCCACCAAATGTTTTGCCTTATTATTTGGATATGAAATTGACTTAATGTGCTGAAATACAACTTCGTGATTGCTTGCTGCTAACACTTCGGGAGTTGGAAACGCTTCAAATAAGCGGGGTGTAATCATATTTACCCGCTTATCGGTACATTGAGCCGAAAGAATAACCGCAATAAGTAATTGATAGGGATTTAAGTGGTTTAATTCCGTTTCGGCAACAGGCATATTTTCTGTAAACCATTCTATTATAAATTGATAGCGTTGCTTTGTTGTCATAAATTTCGAGAATAAGAAGGTTGGAAATTAACTAAAAATATTGTTTACACCAATTTAAATCTCACCCTCCAACGACCATTCTCATAATCATGGCTGATAATTTCGAATTGTCCAAGTTCGGACGTATTATCCACATGTTGACCTATGCAGGCACAGGCATCATAATCGCCAACACGTATAACGCGTAAAGTATCGGAAGCATCAATCGGAATTTTCGACAAATCGGCAATTTTTGCAGCATCCGTCCTGCTCATTAATTCTTCGGTTACAGGCAGATTTTGAGCTATTACTTCATTAACAGTGTCAGTTATCAATTTAATTTGATCTTCGGTAGGCGCAATAGGCAATAAATAATCGCACTTGCTTTTTTTGCGCTCAATATGAGCATTAACCGACCTGCCACAAGCAAACATACGCACCATGGTTTGATTTAAAATATGTTCGCAGGTATGCATCGGTTCATTGTAAAGCTTTGCCATTTTTTTATAATAATTTATTGTTTCTTATAATGATGCAAAGATAAATAAATTGGAACGAATAGTAGCTATAAACTTTCTCTTTTCCACTTTAGAACATACATACAGATAGAAAGAAAATTCTCTAAACTCTAGTCTCATTGTTTTCTGATTCCCACAGACCACATCATTGAAATCTTTTTTGCGCAAGATTTTAAAGTTTGCGCAAAAATTTGTAACTTTGCAGCCATAAAAAATAAATCATTTAAACACAATAAATCAATATGAGTAACACAAAAAGAGTGTATACTTTTGGTAACGGAAAAGCCGAAGGTAAAGCTGAAATGAAAAATTTGCTTGGAGGTAAAGGAGCAAATCTTGCTGAAATGAACTTGATTGGTGTTCCGGTTCCTCCGGGATTCACTATCACAACAGATGTTTGTTCTGAGTATTATTCACTTGGAAAAGACAAAGTAGTAGAACTTTTAAAGCCAGAAGTGGCTGCAGCAATTGCTGAGCAGGAAATTTTAATGAGTTCGAAATTTGGTGATATCGAAAACCCTTTGTTAGTTTCGGTTCGTTCAGGTGCTCGTGCTTCAATGCCCGGTATGATGGACACTATCTTGAATCTTGGTTTGAACGATGCAGTTGTTGAAGGAATTATTCGCAAAACCGGCAATGCTCGTTTCGCATGGGATTCTTATCGTCGTTTTGTTCAAATGTATGGCGATGTTGTTTTAGGTATGAAACCTGAAAACAAGAATGATATTGATCCTTTCGAAGAAATTATTGAACATATAAAAGAAGAAAAAGGTGTTGAATTAGATACTCAACTTTCGGTTGACGATTTAAAAGAAATGGTAGCTCGATTTAAAGCTGCAGTTTTAAAACAAACCGGTCATAATTTCCCTGAATCGGCTTACGAACAACTTTGGGGAGCTATTTGCTCAGTATTTGATTCTTGGATGAATGATCGCGCTATTCTTTATCGCAAAATGGAAGGAATTCCAGCTGAATGGGGAACAGCCGTGAATGTACAAGCCATGGTATTTGGTAATATGGGTGAAACTTCAGCTACAGGTGTATGTTTCAGTCGTGATGCTGCTACCGGCGAAGACCAATTTATTGGAGAATACTTAATTAATGCTCAGGGCGAAGATGTGGTTGCCGGTATTCGCACTCCACAACAAATTACAAAAATTGGTTCACAACGTTGGGCTGTTTTGGCAGGTGTTTCTGAAGAGGAACGTTTAGCTAAATATCCATCGATGGAAGAAGCTATGCCTGAAATTTATTTAGAGTTAGACGCTATCCAAACAAAATTGGAAAACCACTACAAAGATATGCAGGATATGGAGTATACCGTACAAGAAGGTAAGCTTTGGTTCTTGCAAACCCGTAACGCCAAACGTACCGGTGCAGCTATGGTAAAAATTGCCATGGATATGTATCACCAAGGTATGATTGACGAAAAAACAGCTATTTTACGTGTTGATCCAAACCGTTTGGATGAATTATTACACCCAGTATTTGATAAAAAAGCTATCAAAGATGCAAAGTTAATTGCTAAAGGATTGGCTGCTTCTCCCGGAGCTGCTTCAGGTCGTGTAGTATTTAATGCTGATGATGCTGCTGAGTGGGCACAACATGGTGAAAAAGTAATCATGGTACGTGTTGAAACTTCACCAGAAGATTTAGCAGGTATGGCTGCTGCTCAGGGAATTCTTACTGCTCGTGGTGGTATGACTTCGCATGCTGCTGTTGTGGCACGTGGTATGGGTAAATGTTGCGTTTCAGGAGCTGGTGCTCTTAAAATTGATTACGCTAACAAAATTATGGAAGTAGATGGTCTAACTGTTAAAGAAGGCGATTATATTTCATTAAACGGTTCAACCGGTGATATTTTCTTAGGAAAAGTTGGAACTACCGAAGCTGAATTGGATGCCGATTTCGCAGAAATCATGACATTGGCTGATAAATACACCAAAATGGCTGTACGTACTAATGCTGATACTCCTCATGACGCAGAAGTTGCTCGTAAATTTGGAGCTACAGGAATTGGACTTTGCCGTACAGAACACATGTTCTTCGAAGGTGAAAAGATCAAAGCTATGCGCGAAATGATTCTTTCGGAAAATGCCGAAGGTCGTCGTATTGCATTGGCAAAAATCCTTCCTTACCAACAGGAAGATTTCGAAGGTATTTTCGAAGCCATGGCAGGTTGTCCTGTAACGGTTCGTTTGCTCGATCCACCTTTGCACGAATTTGTTCCTCATGATGAAAAAGGTCAACGTGAAATGGCTGAAGCAATGGGAGTATCGGTAAAAGTGATTAAACAACGTGTTGATTCACTTCACGAACAAAATCCGATGTTAGGACACCGTGGTTGTCGTTTAGGAAATACATATCCTGAAATTACTGAAATGCAAACACGTGCTATTCTTGGTGCTGCTTTGGCTTTGAAGAAAAAAGGAATTGTTGCTGTTCCTGAAATAATGGTTCCATTGGTTGGTATCAAATTTGAGTTTAACGAGCAAGATACTATTATTCGCGAAACAGCTGCTAAACTTTTTGCCGAAGTAGGCGATAGCATTGATTTTAAAGTAGGAACCATGATAGAAATTCCACGTGCAGCACTTACTGCCGATAAGATTGCTGAAAAAGCAGAATTTTTCTCATTTGGAACTAATGACTTAACGCAGATGACTTTTGGTTATTCACGTGACGATATTGCTTCATTCCTACCAATTTATTTGGATAAGAAAATTTTGAAAGCAGATCCATTCCAGGTGCTTGACCAAAATGGTGTAGGACAATTGGTACAAATGGCAACTGAAAAAGGACGTTCAGTAAATCCAAAACTAAAAGTAGGTATTTGTGGAGAACATGGAGGCGAACCATCTTCAGTAGAATTCTGCCACCGTGTAGGTCTGAATTATGTTAGTTGTTCACCATTCCGTGTGCCAATCGCGCGTTTGGCTGCCGCACAAGCTGCATTGAAGGAATAGAATTTCCAATATACTATTAATTAAGCCAGCACTTTTATAAAAAAAAGTACTGGCTTTTTTTTGTTTAAAACAATGTAGAAATTAATTTTGTAACTACTCACCACAAATCCAATAATGTAGAACTTGGTTTTGAAGTGAACTCCAAATCAAAATAACACCAATTATGTCATAAATTGCGATTTAATTATTCATTTAAAATTAAATAGCACCCTAGAACTCCCCCCTTGGGGGGTTGGGGGGCTGAGTATTTACTAATTTTTGCATGTTTTGAACAAACGTTTGCATTCAATAAATTCAAAGATGATGGATTCAGAGGATTTTGTTTTTGACTTATACTATATCTTTGGTTTTTAATTAAAATATTATCCTATGAAATGCAAATTAATTTTATTATTTTATTTAATTAATTTTTTAAATTACTATCAAATTAGTGCGCAAAAAGTGCATACTTCCTACTTATGGCACATGGATCAGCCTGTGTATTGGGCAGATAAAAGTAAAGACAAGCCAGAATCTAAACAGTTTGTAGAAGAATCAAACAGATTAAAAAATAATGGTACAAATATCTATCCGGGGAGTCCGGTTGCTCATCCTACCAATAATTTAGAAGAAATATTTTCGAAAGCTGACAGGGTACAAGCATATCAGTCGTCGCCTCGGAACGCTATAAATAGTATGAGAGATATTCCTAATGCCGGAGCACAGTTAAGTATTTCTGGTGGATTGTTGGATAATATTCAATCTTTGGGAGCTAAAAATCAATGGGGTTATTCGGCAAATTGGATGAATAGCTACAAAGAAGCCAATGGATGGAAAACATCGGGTAATTTTACACGATTAGATATTGTAAACTTTACTTATGATCATGCTTTTTCGCCTTTTGTAAGCGAACGAGCACTTGTGCGGCAAATTAAAGCATTTCAATACGTTTCTTCAAAATACTATGGGTATAACTCAAAAGGCTACTGGCCAGCTGAATGTGCTTTTTCAGAACGAATTATTCAATCACTTGTAAGTTGTGGTATAGAATGGTCGGTTGTTCCAAACAGTCATTTAGCGCGTACATTGTCGGATTATGTTCATCCTTATAATATTAATGGTAATATTGATGCTCCAAACCGAGCCGATAAAGTTCCAACGCAAGGCATAAATTGGTATTCGGGTACTATCGATGGTCGCGGAAGTACCCTGGCAGCTCCTTATTGCTACCAAGCTCATAAAGCGCAATATATTAACCCTGCAACCGGAGTCGCTTATAAAATCGACATTATTCCTATGTGTAACTATATCAGCTATATTGATGGTTATAGCGGTGCAAATACGAGCGATATTTCATCAAAAATTGAACCTTTTAGTTCAAGTTCACAACCAAGTATAGTTTTACTGGCTCATGATGGCGATAATGCCTGGGGTGGGGGCAGCAGTTACTACAATGAAGCAGTTAATAGTTTCAGTCATGCGGCTAATGCTGCCGGATATGAACCTGTTACCATCCAGCAATTTTTAAATGATCATCCTGTGCCTGAAAGCGATATTGTAAAAGTTGAAGATGGCGCTTGGGTAAATGCCGATAGCGATTGGGGACATCCACAGTTTATAAATTGGATGTGGCCATTGTATTCAAAAACTGACTATCGTTTTAATCCGGATGGTTGGACCGAAGATGCCCGTAACTGGGCTGTAATTACGGCAACCGATAATTATGTAACTATGGCAGAGGACTTAGAAGGAGGAACGCTTCGCAACCAATACATTGCCGAAGGCGGAACTTCAGCTACAAATGCTGAAAAAGCCTGGCATTTTTATTTTGGAGGATTGAATTCGGGTTTTATGTATTATGGTAAGGCCGAAGACATGGAGGTGAAACCATCGATGACAGGAAATATTGCGATTGAATATGCACAAAAAGTGATAGATTCAAAACCCGGAGTCGACAACACCGCTCCTTCAGTTTTTATACCTCAACGTTATCCTTATAATCCCGGCGAATTTACTTTTGGACCTACTACGGCATACAAAAAAGTTGCCACATCATCCGATTTTCATGTATGGACTTTTGCTTATGATGTAAGCGGATTATCCAAGGTTGAGCTGAAATACAGATTGGATAAAGATGGTGGTAATCCATTGAGCAGCAATGACAATGAAATATACAATGGTGGTTCCGAAGTTGAAGCATGGCAAACTATTGATATGAATCGCCGCCCAATGAGTTCAGATCCAACAACAGATTCGGAATTAAATTTCTTTATTTTGCCAAAAGCCAAAGCAGATTTGTGCTATGCCGAGATAATAGGTTTAAAGGATAAATTAGTAGATTATTATGTAGAAGCTACTGATTCAAAAGGGAATGTATACCGTTCACCAATACAGCATGTTTATGTAGGATTAGGCGATGGTCAAACCGGCGGCGGTGGTTCAGTTGTTAATTGGGAACCAAAAGAACCTAGTAATGCAAGTATTATAACAATTTCGTGTACAAACGCCACGGCATCTTCAAAGCTACATTGGGGTGTGAATGCAACATCTGGCGGATGGGTAAAACCTATCGCGGCTTATTTTAGCCCTACTACGGTTTCAACTGGATCTACATCTGTTGAAACTCCATTTACGCTTATTGATGGTAAATGGCAAGTAGTATTAGGACCATTTAACAATCCGGCTCAAGCAGTAAGTTCAGTAAACTTTGTAATTAATCACGGAAGTAATAATTGGGACAATAATAATGGAAGTGATTATGCCATTAAACTAAGTTCAGTATCAACAGATAATCCTATTAGCCAGAACTTTACAAAAACACTTAATCAGAATGAATCCTGTGTTTTTACACTTTCAGATTTTGGTTTTTCAAGTCCGAAAGGAAATCAATTTAAAGCAATCAAAATACTTTCTTTACCTGAAACCGGAGTTTTAAAATTAAACGGGACAAATACTTTTGTTGGACAATTGATAACAAACCCAACCGAACTTATCTATTTTGCAGCATTGTTAAATAGCTCATTTAGCTTTAAAATTATTGATAATCAGGACTTGGAAAGTGATGCCAATTATACTGTTTCTTTTGTAGTAAAAAACCCAAATATATCAGGCATTACTTTATCATTTAAAAAACCAATAGAGTGGGGGAGTAGTGGGGTGTCAATTTGGGCTTGGAATTCAAATGGTAATATTTTTTCAAGTTGGCCGGGAGTAGCTATGACAGACAATGGAAATGCTTGGTATAGCTACACTTTCGAAACTTCAATAAGCTCTGTAAATGTGATATTTAGTAAAAATGGAAATCCACAAACTGTCGATATTAATGCCGTTACACAGTCGACCTGTTTCCAACAAAACGGTTTAAACGGCACAAAGTTAACTGTTGCCACAACCGATTGTAGTACAACTGCATTAATGCCTGTAAAGGCAAAGATCGGGATGCTTGTTTATCCTCAACCTGCAACAACAAAAGCAAGAATTGAATTAGCAAATATTGACGATTTAAGCAATAATTCATTGATTTTGTGTAATTTAAATGGTAGTGTGGTGTTGATGAAAAGCTTCAGTGGTTCAAGCTTTATACTTGAAAAAAATGAGTTGAAATCAGGTTTTTATTTGCTCAATATTCTAACCAAAAATGGAATGCAATTTAAATCAAAAATAGCTTTTAAATAATTTCGTAGTTTATCAGGTTTTTTTGTGAAATTATAATTGTCTTGAAAATTAGAAACCACCTCATTAGCTTATGGGGTGGTTTCTAATATTTTAAAAAAATATATACTGTTAAAATAATTATTTTACAAAAACCTATATTTTTTTAACTCGCACAGCATTCATACCTTTCATTCCACGCTCAAGCTCAAAAGTAACATTATCACCTTCTTTAACTTCTTGCATAAGTCCTTTTACGTGAACAAAGAATTTCTCTTGCGTTCCGGTTTCTTTTATAAAACCAAATCCTTTTGTATCGTCGAAAAAATCTATTTTTCCAACGCGTTCGGTTGGCATAACTATATCTTCCTGACGCGAAACTCCAATTTCGATGCTGTTGACATCTACTTTTAATTTTTTTGCGGGATCCGGTGGAGTATCTGTAAGTCGACCATATTCATCAACATAAGCAATCATGTTATCCAAACCACTTTCTCCACTTAGTTTGCGTTCTTCTTTTTTTTGTAACTTTTCTTTCTTTTTCTTCAAACGATTTTTTTCGTTATCTTGTTTTGAATAGGTGTTCTGCGGTTTTGCCATTAAAAATTTTATTATAGAATATTAGGACTTGTTTTAGGATTCTTTACAAAGTTAGTGAGTTTTTTTGAATTAATACTAATAATGTAAATAATATAATTCAGTTTCCCGAAAATCTAAATTAGAAAAGTCTGTTTTCAATAAAATAGCTTGAATGTTTTGTGTTTGAATATAAATTCAATTTGCTGTATGTCAGTATGATATGTTTTTGTTGGATATAAAAAAAGAAACATTTTTTAAAAAAGTGGATTAAAACTCTTTTTAAAATGTCTCTTTTAAATTTTAATTGTATAAATGCAAGATTAAGCTTTTGGTTCGTTTGGTTTATCTGTTTTCGCCTTAATTTTTTCGCTAACATTTTCAACAACATCTTCCACTTTAGCGCTAACTTTTTCAGCCACATCTTTCAATTTAACTTTGCCAACTTCTACTTTTTCTTTTACATCTTCAATAGTTTCCTCGGTCCATTGCTTAGCAGTTTCAATTTTGTTGTCAATTTCATATTCTTTGCGCAGTTCTTCAACTTTAGCTTCTGCTTTTTCTTTTACAGCGCCCGCTTTTACTTTTAATTCAGCAACCTCTTCTTTTGCATCGGCTAAAACATCTGCTGCTTTCACTTTAAGCTCAGCAACTTCTTCTTTTGCTTCTTCTATAACATCAGCTGCTTTTTCTTTCATTTCGGCATACTCTTCTTTTAAATCGGCAGCAACATCGGCAGCTTTTTCTTTGAGTTCAGATACTTCTTCTTTAACATCTGCTATTGCATCTTTCATTTCGTCTTGTGCTTTCGATGAAAGTTCGGTTGTTTTACCGACAATTTTGTTGAAAAATTCTTTTAGTCCCATAATTTTATTAATTAATTAAATGAATATGTTTGCAAATTTACAGTTAATTTGTGAATATAGATGAATAATTTGAAAAAACCTGTCTAATAAATTGATTTTATATGTAAATTTCCGATATAGTTAATCGTTTGAATTTCAATAATACTCATCTTTATCAATATTTATTGTAATATGATTTTATATAGCTATATGCTTGTTTGTAAATTGGTTTTGTAAATTCTACAAACATATTTTGATTATTAGGAGGAGTCTGAGCATTTTTATTACATGCTTCCACTTGTTCTTTAGTTAAGGCTCTCTCATCTCCATTGAAGCTGGACCAAGTTGTAAACCAAACATATTCGCCTCCAAAATTTTGCTGTTGGATTAACTGATTTTGATTGTCGTAAATACGTACACTTAACACACCGGTTGATTTAATTTCTCTGCGGAAAGTGTGATATTTTGCTGTAACAGTATTATAAACATCTACTTTTTTGCCTTGCAAAGTGGCGCTGCCAACTTTTACACTATCACGTTTCATATCAATAGTATTTTTAGTTTCACGCACATTTCCTATCGAATAATCTTCGAAATTTAGTACTAAATATTGATGAGGTTTAATGGTATTTATGTTAGTAGCTTCAGAATAGTTATAGAAACGTATCATCTTATTTTTAAATGCATTAGTTATTTCAGCCATCAAATTTGTACTGAAAAAATCTGCCGACAATTGATAGCTCAAACTAGTACGTGGTTTTTCCACTACAATTCGCATAGTACCCTGAAATCGTGATTCATCAATCAAACTAAGTACATTTTTATAACCAGGTACATATTCATTTACTTTTTTAAATTGCTGATAAGCAATCCGTGCCTGATCTAAAGTTCCTACATTCAGTGTTTTATTGGCTATTTCGTAAACTTGAGCAGCAGCTTTTTGTCGGGCATCAGTTAATTGTGCACGATATTCTGTTGGTCTTGGTATAATTTCAAGGGCTTTGGGGCATTTATAAATATTATCAGCCATTAAATTTAATCTTTCGTATTGTAAAACGATAGTTTCATAATTATTTTGATCATTTTGTAATAGTGCATTGTCAATTTCGCGTAAAGCCTGCTGTTGAGCTAAGGGATATGTTTTGCTTAATACAAATTGAGCTTTTTCATTTTTAGGGTTGCTTTTTAACATGTCAACTGCATCAACACATGCTTTATAATAATCACCTTTTTTATAGGAATTATAACCTGTTGAGCAAGAAGCGACTGTGAAAACAAGAATTAAAAAGCTTATTAACTGATAATTAATAAATAGTTTATTCATTTTACTTTGTGTTTTTGTTTGTTATATATTAAGTTGCAAAAATTTTTCTTTGTTTTATTTGACTATATTTTTTTTCATTACACCAGATTTCTCGAATGAATATTTTACTGTCAATACAATACTTATTCCAATACTTAACACCGTAGATGCTAAAATAGCAATCATGATTGCAATTTGATATTTTATGGCGACCAAAGGTACTGATCCACCTAAAATTTGACCGGTCATCATGCCCGGAAGTGAAACAATTCCCATGGTTGCCATCGAAGCAAGCGTAGGGTTGATAGCTGCAACAAAACTTTTTTTTGCAAATGGAAGCAATGCTTCAAATTTGTTTGCACCCAAAGCTAATTTGTAAAAATATAAATTTTCTTCTTTGTGGATGGATTTATAAAAATCTCCCAAGCCTACTACATTGGCTCGCAGCGAATTACCCAATAACATTCCTCCTATAGCTATTATATATTTGGCTTCAAAAATATAATCCAATTGTACTATAAAGGTATTAAAATACAAAACAACAAAGAAATTAGCTAAAGCAAAAGAAACAAATACCGGTAAAAAGAAATGTTTTATATTAAGATTTGAATTTTTTATTACCGAGAATACGGCTACAGTAATCATTAATGTAAACCACAATACGTTGATAATAAAATGATTATATTTAAATAGGTACTCCAGAAAAAATCCAATCATAAAAAGCTGTATAGCCATTCGAAATGTTGAAATCAGGAGCGAATTGAATAAACCCATTTTAAAATACCAAACTAAAAACAATGGAATGAGCAGTAATAATCCGCTCATAAACATCGAAAACAGAGTTAAATCAGGAGCTCCATTCATAATACATCAAATTTAATGGTCCTAATATCAAATCCTTTGGGCAAATATTTATCATGCGAAATATAGAGTACAGTAAAATCAGGCTTAGTCAGAAAAAAGTCTATTGTTTTTATTTTCAGTGAATTATCGAGTGAAGAGCTTATTTCGTCGAGCAAAAATATTTTTCTTTCCAACAGCAATGCATTAATTATGGCAATGCGTTGTTTTTCGCCACCCGAAAGCTCTTCTATGTTTTTATCAAGAAATGAAACCGGAATTTCAAAAAAATCTAAATAATTATCCAACATTGCAAGTGCTTTGGATTTAATATGGAGATTCGATTTTAAAAAAAGTGTTTCAGTAAAGAAATTTCGAACTTTCCCATACCCAATATTCAAATCCTGACTTATATACACCACTGATTTTCTGAATTCCCAGAAGGATTTATCTTCTAAGTTATTGTTATTGAATAGGATATTCCCCGAATCAGCTTTTTCAAAACCCAATAACAATCGAAAAAGGGTTGTCTTACCCAAACCCGAACGTCCACTAATTTGTACTTTATCGCCTTCATTAATTTTGAACGAAAAATTATTCAGAACAAATTGTTCTGAAAACTTTTTTGTTACATGTTGAAATTCGATTAAGCACATAAAAATTAAATAATTGCAAAGATAATAAAATATTAAGTATAAATGATTTTTTATGTGTTTTTTGAAATTAAAGAACAAATGATAGTGAAGGTCATTGATTACAATGATAATTTAACTATTTTCGCAATTTGAAGCAAATTAACTAACAAAACTTTCAGCTATAATTCTGTGTTTTAAGATAAGTATTTTAAAATATTCTTGACTTAAATTTATAAAAAACAAAAATAATCGCTTGAAAATTTGGCTCGTACCTACTTGTTTTTGTTATTTTGCATTCGATTTGTAAAAAATGAATCTAACTAAATTAAAAACTATGTCGAAAAACCTTGTTATTGTAGAGTCACCAGCTAAGGCAAAAACCATTGAAAAGTTTTTGGGATCGGATTATCAGGTTATGTCAAGTTTTGGACATATTCGCGATTTGGCAGATAAAGGTATTGGAATTGATTTTGAAAACAACTATCAACCTCAATATATTGTTTCAACCGACAAGAAGAAAGTTGTTTCAGAGTTGAAAAAAGCAACAAAACTTGCTGAAATGGTATGGCTTGCTTCCGATGAAGACCGTGAAGGAGAAGCTATTGCATGGCATTTATACGAAGAATTAAAACTCAAACAAGATAATACCAAACGTATTGTTTTTCATGAAATTACCAAAGAAGCCATACTTCATGCCATTGCAAATCCGAGAGCTATTGACATAAATTTAGTTGATGCACAACAAGCCCGCCGTGTTTTGGACAGAATTGTAGGTTTTGAACTTTCGCCTGTTTTGTGGAGAAAAATTCGCCCTTCGCTCTCTGCCGGTAGAGTTCAGTCAGTAGCAGTACGTTTAATAGTGGAACGTGAACGTGAAATTAATCAGTTTACACCCGAATCGAGCTATAAAGTGAATGCTATTTTTAAAGCAAACGACATAAATGGCAATCCAATAGAATTGAAGGCTGAATTAAATCAACGATTTAGCACAAAAATTGAAGCTGAAAATTTTCTTGAAAAATGCAAAAATGCAAATTTCAGCATTGATAGCATAGTGAAAAAACCAGCCAAAAAATCACCAGCACCACCATTTACAACCTCTACTTTGCAACAAGAAGCGGCTCGTAAACTCGGTTTCTCTGTTTCACAAACCATGATGGTGGCTCAAAGATTATACGAATCGGGAAAAATAACTTATATGCGTACCGACTCGGTAAACTTGTCGGATTTAGCAATAGGAGCTTCTAAAGCTGAAATTATTGATATGGCAGGCAAAAAATATGTGCAAACACGCCGTTTCAATACCAAAACAAAAGGTGCTCAGGAAGCGCATGAAGCAATTCGCCCATCGTATATGAATACACATACGGTCGAAGGAACTTCGCAGGAAAAAAGATTGTACGAATTAATTTGGAAACGTACTATTGCTTCTCAAATGGCAGATGCTGAACTAGAAAAAACCTCAATATTTATTAATATATCTACTACAAATCAGCAGTTTTTTGCATCAGGCGAAGTGATCGTTTTTGATGGTTTTCTGAAAGTTTATCTCGAGTCGAACGATGATGAAAACGATGCTGAAAACGAATCATTACTTCCTGCCATGAAAAATGGAGAGGAATTACTTACGAATGAGATTGTTGCACAAGAACGTTTTTCGCAAAAACCCGCCCGATACAGCGAAGCAAGTTTAGTTCGTAAATTGGAAGAACTTGGAATTGGACGTCCTTCTACTTATGCTCCAACTATTTCGACAATTCAAAACAGAACATACGTGGAGAAAGGTGATAGAGTGGCTGATAGACGCGATTTTATTGTACTTAAACTGAAAGCAGGTAAAGTTTCGGAGCAGATAAAAACTGAAAATACGGGAGCAGAAAAATCAAAATTATTCCCAACTGACATAGGTATAGTCGTAAATGATTTTTTAACAGAATATTTCCCTGAAATTTTAAATTTTAATTTCACTGCTGATGTAGAAAAAGAATTTGATTACATTGCCGATGGTAAAATAAAATGGACTAACTCTATTGATAAATTCTACAAAAAATTTCACCCAATTGTAGAAGATACAATGAAAAACTCCGAACGTCAGGTTGGAGAACGAATTCTTGGAACAGACCCCGTTAGTGGTCGTCAACTTTCTGTAAAAATAGGAAAATTTGGACCTTTGGCTCAAATAGGAATTGCCGACGAAGAAGAAAAACCGGTTTTTGCATCTTTACGCAAAGAGCAATCTATAGAAAGTATAAGTCTGGAAGAAGCTTTGGAATTATTTAAATTGCCAAGACAACTAGGGGAATTTGAAGACAAAGTGATGACAGTTGCTATAGGTCGTTTTGGACCCTATATCCGACATGATGCCTCGTTTTATTCATTACCAAAGACCGATGATCCAATGGAAATTTCGGCCGAAAGAGCCATTGAAATTATCGAAAACAAAAGGGAAGAAGAGAAAAACAGAATAATATGTACACTAGGTGATAGTGCTGAAATTCAAGTTCTTAATGGACGATTTGGTCCTTACTTTACTTTTAATAAGATAAACTATAAAATTCCAAAGGGAACTGAACCTGCAAGTTTAACTTTCGAGAAATGTCAGGAACTAATTGCAGCTCAGCCAGATGCAGGAATTAAAAAGAAAGGCTTTGGTGGTAAAAAAACAACAGCAAAGACCCCTGCAAAATCTCCGGCTAAAAAACCAACTAAAAGTAAAAAATAATTTTGTGAAGGTTTGATTAAGATATTCAGGATTTATAAAATGATTTAAAACAACACATTATGAAAAGAAGTTTGTGTATAATTATAGTATGTTTTGCAATTCTGTCATTATCGGCAAAAGAAAAAGTGAATTTAAATCAGGAGCAAAATGCTTTTGTTTATTCATTGCCGCAAACTGAACTTTGCATAGAAGTTGAAATTGAGAAAATTACTCAGAAAACCGGCGTTTACAATCAGTATGCGCAGCGTTATTTGGCAACTGATCAAATTATTTTAGAAGATAAAACCACATATAATCTCAAAAATATTCAAATTGGAAGTCGTGTAGTGGCTGACGCCAACCGGACATATATTTTACAACTCGAAGAAAATATTTTGAGTCAGATTTGTGTTAATAGCAAGGGAATACTAAGTGGAATAAATGTTCACAATGCCATAGAAAACTATAAAATTCCTTCAACTAATAAAATATATAATGAAAAAGCCGATGAAGTTACTTTATTGCCTTTGGGTGAAGAGTATATGATGGCCGGATCGAATGCAAAATTAGCCGAAGGTGCAGCAAAACAAATTTACCGCTTACGTGAAAGCAGAGTTAGCATTTTAACCGGAGATTTGGAAAAACTGCCTTCCGATGGAAAATCATTATCGACTATGCTCGCCGGTTTGGATAAGATGGAGAAACAATTGACCGAACTTTTTATAGGCAAAACTAAAACTGAAATTCTTAGAAAAACTATTTTTTTGATTCCAGATTCTAGCTATACTAATCAACAAGTACTTTTCCGATTATCATCACAAAAAGGATTGGTTACAAGCACAGATTTGTCGGGTAAGCCATATTTTATCAATTTCAGCTCCGAAAAACCGATACTTAAAGCCGAAGATTACTCTTTAAAAAACAATAAAAGCATATCAATCAACACGATACTTCCAGCAGTAACCAATGTAAGTATAACAGATGGAGTTAAGTCAATTTATTCTAATAATATCCTCATTCCACAATTTGGTGTGGTTGTACCTTTAAGTATCGAAGAACTGGCAAGGCAAAAATCCAAGGTTCAAATTGATACTATTACAGGTAGAATTTTAAGCATTGAAAAAACTGCTGATAAAAAAGGAAAATAGTTTTTTTAATAAAAAATAAGTAACACATTCTAATCTTATAAACAGATTGAAATGTATTTCTTGTTTTCGATGTATTCTAATAAGATTAAAATCAATTAGATATGTTTTAAAGCTGCAATTTACATGGGTTTTTGAAAACAAAAAACAAAATAAACATAGCCTCCGTTTTTAATTTCATTGTATGTGTGCGACCCTATTGCACCAGCAAAATTATGCGTTGCTTTTTTGAAAAATGGTGGTGCATATTTGTTTACCAAGGCTTCGCGGCGTGCATTATCCAATTCTAAAGCTTCTACAACATTGCTATTTATCCATTGCTCATCAAACTTTACAAACTTATATTGCTTTAACAATTCGAGCAGGGCATCCAAATCTTTTGCATATCTGAAGTCTGTTAATAAAAAATATCCACCGGGTTTTAAAACTCTATAAACTTCATTTAAAAACATGTCCATATTTGGATAGCGATGCGAAGATTCCACATTAAACACAATGTCAATACTTGCATCTTTGAGTTCTAAGTTTTGCGCATTTCCTTGTTTGAAGCTAAGTCCATTTAAATGATAATGCTTGTTTCCGAAATTTGCTGCTCGAATATCCAAATCAATACCTAAAGCACTTTTTGGAAAGAAATGTTTTGTTATATAGGCCAAACCACCACCACGTCCACAACCCACTTCAATTATGTCTTTTGCTTTTACATCAACCATTTTTGCCAAACGGTGATACAGTTGAATTGAGAATCGATTAGGCTCGTCATGTTCATCAAGCTCAATTATTTCATTTGAGTCATGGTATCCATAATTCATAAATAAAATCTCTTTTTTCTTGTCAATCACATTGACATACCAATACCACGCACGAAATAAAATTGAACGAAATGTCATATTTACTCTAAATTATTATGTTACTTGACTGTACTTTAAATAAAACAAAGATAATCGAAAAATTGATAGTAAACACATTATGTACTAAAAGCTCTGATTTTGAATTAATTATATTGCTATCGACATGAAATAATAACACAACAAAACTTAATTATATTTATTAAATCTTATTTTAATAATGAAATAAACACATAAAGTATAAACGAATTTAATTTGTTTAAGTGAATTATTTTAGTATGTAATTTAATTTGTATCTTTGCAGCCAAATTTTAGTAGTAAAAAAAGAAAAATGTAATTTTTATGAATGTAGTTACAAAAACTATCACATTGGGTGATGGACGTACGATTTCTATTGAAACAGGAAAATTAGCTAAACAAGCTGATGGTTCTGTAATGGTTCGCATGGGCGATACCATGCTTTTGGCCACAGTTTGTTCGGCCAAAGATGCTGTACCGGGAACGGATTTTATGCCACTTTCGGTTGATTATAAAGAAAAATATGCTGCCTTTGGACGTTTTCCCGGAGGTTTCCTTCGTCGTGAAGGTCGTGCATCGGATTACGAAATTTTAGTTTCACGCTTGGTTGACCGCGCATTGCGCCCTTTGTTTCCTGATGATTTTCATGCTGAAACTTTTGTGAATGTAATGCTTGTTTCGTCGGATGGAGTTGATATGCCTGATGCATTAGCCGGTTTGGCTGCTTCTGCTGCTTTGGCTGTATCAGATGTTCCTTTCAATGGTCCAATTTCTGAGGTTCGTGTTGCTCGAATTGCAGGTCAATTTGTTGTTAATCCAACTTTTGAACAATTGGCAACAGCTGATATGGAAATTATTGTGGCTGCAACTATCGACAATATTATGATGGTTGAAGGTGAAATGAAAGAAGTTAGTGAGGAAGATTTGTTGAACGCAATGAAAGTTGCTCACGAAGCAATTAAAGTTCATTGTCAGGTACAATTGGAATTGATGGAAGCTGTTGGCAAAACTGTAAAACGCAGCTATTGTCATGAAGAAACTGATGAAGATCTGAAAAAAGATATTTGGGCAAAAACTTACGATAAAGTGTATGCTGTAGCAGCTTCTTGTAACACCGATAAACACTCACGTGTAGAAAACTTTGAAGCTGTAAAAGCTGAATATATTGCTGCTTTGGAACCAGAAGTTGCAACAGCAAAAAAAGGACTGATTGGTAAGTACTATCATGATGTTGAAAAAGAAGCTATGCGTCGTTCTATACTAGATGAAGGAAAACGCTTAGATGGTCGTAAAACTACAGAAATACGCCCTATTTGGTCTGAAGTTGATTACTTACCCGGCGCACATGGTTCGGCAGTATTCACTCGTGGCGAAACTCAATCACTTACAACTGTAACTTTGGGAACTAAAATGGATGAGAAAATTGTTGATGATGCCTTGTTTAAAGGCAAAGAACGTTTCTTGTTACATTATAATTTTCCTCCTTTCTCTACAGGCGAAGCAAAAGCATCACGTGGAACCGGTCGCCGTGAAGTAGGACATGGAAATTTGGCAATGCGTGCGTTGAAAAACATGATACCTGATAATTATCCTTATGTTATACGTATTGTATCCGATATTTTAGAATCAAATGGTTCATCTTCAATGGCAACAGTATGTGCAGGAACATTGGCTTTGATGGATGCAGGTGTTGAAATTAAGAAACCTGTATCGGGTATTGCCATGGGTTTGATTTCTGAAAATAAAGGCAAAAACTTTGCGGTTCTTTCTGATATTTTGGGTGATGAAGATCATTTGGGTGATATGGACTTTAAAGTAACCGGTACTAAGGATGGTATAACAGCTACTCAAATGGATATTAAAGTAGATGGACTATCATACGAAATTCTAGAAACAGCTTTAAGTCAAGCCAAAGCAGGACGTATGCATATTTTAGGTAAAATACAAGAAACACTGGAAGCTCCACGTGCCGATATGAAACCTAATGCTCCGCGTATTGTTGTTATGTTTATACCAAAGGAAATGATTGGAGCAATCATAGGCCCTGGTGGAAAGATTATTCAAAATATGCAAGCTGAAACGGGTGCAGTGATTACGATCGAAGAAATTGGAGATCAGGGACGTGTAGAAATTGCAGCCAACAACAAAACTGCTATCGATGCTGCTATTGCCAAAATTAAAGGTATTGTTGCAATTCCTGAAATTGGCGAAACTTACCCATCGAAAGTGAAATCGGTTATGCCTTATGGTGCATTTGTTGAATTTATGCCAGGTAAAGAAGGTTTGTTGCACATTTCGGAAATTGACTGGAAACGCATAGAAACTATGGATCAGGCTGGAATCAAAGAAGGTGATATGATAGATGTTAAATTGCTCGAAATTGATCAAAAAACCGGAAAATTCAAACTTTCACGTAAAGCCTTGTTGCCTCGACCTCCAAGAGAAGAAAAATAGGAACCTCTCCCCTCCCGATAGCTATCGGGACTACTCAAAAGGAGAGGGAGAGAGCATTGAATAAAAAAGCTGCAATCAGAAATTGATTGCAGCTTTTTTATTTGCCAAACTAAAGAAATCATCTGCTTTTTTATGCCGTTTTTTTCAAAAAAAACGCCAAGAAATTAAGTAGAAAAATGGATGGTATTAATATAAAAAAGGCATTGTATGCGTACACAGTTCAAGTTTAATGCAACATAACAGGCTTAAACAACAATATAACACCCTGTTCTATTTCATTATAAAACTTTGTAATAATTACATATATGGTTGATTATAAATCAAGTAAAAAAATATAATATAGGTTTTATTAAGTTATTTTAGCGCACAATACAAGATATATTGTCTACTTTTGCATTGTCGTAAAACACAAAATCATATAAGACTTATAGATTGTATTTTTTAAATGCTGATTAAATAAGATAATTGAATAGTGCGACCGTTTATTACACATATTTAAAACAATTTGCAATTTGAAATATCGGAATTCTAAACCTTAATTTATCTCTTTGTTTACACTTTGGATGGATTAGTCCGAATTAAAAACGCTTTCCTGACTTGGAAAGCGTTTTTTTTTAGTGCAGAATTTGTTATACTAAAATATATCGTTTAAAATATTGGCCAACTGAATTCCACCTCTATAAAGCATTTCATCTAAGTTGTCAGAGAAACGATAAATATATTGATAATTGTTGGTATTGGATTTATCATAATTATAAATCTCATTTCTAATAAGATATCCGGCTTCTATGGATTGTAAAACTGTAAATTCTACAAATTCTTTTTTGCGTGGTTTGAATTTATCCTGAAGATATTGACTAAACTCAGAATAAGACATTTTTCTATTTTCAGTAATCATTCCATCCCATACAGCGTGTATATTTGTGGTTTTACCAAACCAATTTACACTGATTTTATTTCCACCTAAATCTTCGAACCGCCCTAAATGCATTGGTTGATGTAAATCGGCAACAAAATGCACCAAAAACTTCAGAGCTTCAGCATCTTTGGGATTATCTTTAAGCCTTTTAGTCATTAAATCAATGGCGTAAAACAAATGATCACCCTCTGCTTGATTATTTTGTAACAATGCAAATAAATCATTTGTTGTTAAGCTGTCTTTCAAGTTTTGATAATGCCACTGATAGCTATAATCATATTTTTTATCGCTTCGCACTTCATCAGCCCATGTCGATTCATAAATTATTCCATGTTTTCCAAGCAATTTATCACAATGTTTTTTTGCTTTTATATTTAAGTTTTTGTAAGCAATTTCTGATATAATGCGATGACCTACAGCATCATATGCCCATGTAAAAGTAGAGATAAATAGTGAAACAATAATAAGACTTTTTTTCATTTTTGTTTGTTTTTTGTATTTTTGTCTTTATTCTTTGATCTTTAATCTTTAATCTTTGTTCTATTTAATATCCGGCTAAAAGTAAGCCAATGTCGTTTGAATTTATTCCATAATAATCACCAATAAGTCTATTAACCAAAACACCGCCATAAATATAAGCACCATTTCTAAATCCTGCACTTTCAGTAATTGCAGATTTTACACTTCCGGAATTTCCAATTTTCAATAAAATTGGTGCAAAAATATTACTTAAAGCCATGGAGGTTGTTCGTGCTACACGTGCCGATATATTAGGTACACAATAATGTATGACACCATGTTTAATGAAAATTGGATTTTTTAATGTTCTGCATTTTGAAGTTTCAAAACAGCCACCCTGATCGACACTTAAATCGATGATTACAGCACCGGTTTTCATTGTTTTAACCAAGTCTTCTGATACCATAAAACGTTCAGATCCATTTATATACCTCAGATTACCTATAACGGCATCTGCTGATGCCAATGCTTTAAACAAAACAGCCGGGTGAATTACAGATGTAAAAACCTGTTGCCCTAAATAATGTTGAATTTTTCGGAGTTTGTTAATGTCATGGTCAAATATTTTCACTTGTGCTCCCAGTGCCAGAGCCGAACGGGCAGCCACTGTGCCGGTAATTCCTGCTCCTAAAATCAATACTTCTGTAGGTGATATTCCTGCAATACCTCCCAAAAGAAGGCCTTTTCCACCATGCTCGTTACTCATCAACTCTGCAGCTACTGTAATAGCAGTTGAACCTTCAATCTCAGAGACTGAACTTACCACAGGAAATGCTTTTTGCTCATCTTTTATTAACTCATAAGCAATAGCTGTCATTTTCTTTTTCATTATCAAAGTAATACACTCAGCCGAAAAATTGCTTAACTGTAACATCGAGAAAATGGTCGATTTGTCATGCATTAACTCAAGTTCCATTAATGTTGGAGGAGCTATTTTTAACACTAAGTCTGCACCGTAAACCTCTACATCGCTGTCAACCAGATAAGCACCGGCTTCGCTGTAATGTAAGTCGGAATACGACATGGGCTCTCCTGCACCTCTTTGTACATAAACGCTATGGCCTTCTTCAGTTACTATGGCTACACCTTCGGGAGTTAAAGCTAGACGAGATTCAAGATCGGGATTCTCTTTTGGTAAACCTATCGATAATCGTGGTTTTCGAGCTATTTCTCTTAATAAACACTCTTCAGGAAAAAGTGAATGTTGTGTTTTTGGGTCTATTTTCATAAAAATAAGTATTTCTGACAGACTACAAAACTAAACACTATTATTGATAAATCCAAATAAATTCTTAATTTGAGTAGCAAATACGATCGTTTGTTTTTGAAAATGATAATTTAATGAAATTTTTCTATCTTATAATCGGAACTTAAAGTACCTTTGTGCCCAATTATGGAAAAAAGTAAATTTAAAGGTCATATTGCAATTTTTGCTGCCAATATTCTTTTTGGATTGAATAATCCAATTTCTCGTTCTTTGATGCCTGAGACTTTAAGTCCCTATGTGTTAATTATTTTCAGGCTTTTAGGGGGAATGATTTTGTTTTGGATTGCATCCTTATTTGTAAAAAAGGAAAAGGTAACTCCCAAAGATATTTTGCTGTTTTTCTTTGCAGCAATTTTTGGCTTGACTACCAATCAATTACCATTTATAGTCGGTTTGTCTATGACTTCGCCCATCGATGCTTCAATAGTTGTGACACTGCTGCCTATTTTGAGTATGATTTTAGCCGCAATCATCATCAAAGAGCCAATTACCTTAATGAAAACTTTCGGGGTGCTTGTTGGCGCCTCAGGAGCGCTTGTGCTTATTTTTGGAAGTCATTCCGGCAGCTTAGGCTCGGGCAATACTGCAGGAAATATGTTGGCATTATTGGCTGTTTTCTCTTTCGCGCTATATCTTACACTTTTTAAAAGTTTAATTTCACGATATTCATCCATTACAATCATGAAATGGATGTTTCTCTTCGGAAGCATTCAGACTTATCCATTTTGTCATAATTCACTTATGTCGACTGATTTCAGTTTATTTGATACATTGGTATATTGGCGCATTTTCTATATCGTGGTGATAGCTACTTTCTTCACATACATTTTGCTGCCCATTAGTCAAAAAGTTTTAAGACCCACAACTCTTAGTATGTATAATTATTTACAACCTATAGTGGCTTCATTGGCTACGGTGGCAATGGGATTGGATAGTTTTGGTGCTGATAAAATTTTATCTGCAGTTTTAGTTTTTGCAGGAGTTTATTTTGTAACTCAAAGTAAATCCAGGGCACAAGTTGAAGCTGAAAATCAGAAGAAACTCAATCAAATAAAGCATGAAGAATTGGGAGAGAATTCAAGCCATAAAAATCTGTAAGGTGTAATTTATAATACTCAATAATATTTTCGAGTAATTTATAACGTTCATCCCTATGAAGAGATATGGTTTTTAAATTTGTAAAGTCAGCTTGCATTATTCGTACAAAATTTTCAGTAGCTTCGGGTGTAAGATAATGATTATGGATAGGTTTTGAAATTGATGCAATTCCATTCATTAAATCAAAATACTTTAATTGTCCATCCTCAATATTTGGCTCAAAACCCAAATATCTGGTAAGTTTCAGTAGGAATACCAAATGAAAATTAGCCAGCCCCTCTTCGCAACAATCCAATGCCTGAATGGAGTTTTCTAAAAAGTAATACATATTTTCATCAGCATCAGTTTGTTTAATGCATCTATAAAGAACTTCGGAAATAAACAGCGCTAAAGAATTTTTTACAGGATTGTATGGTATACCCGTTAATGGGAAAGAGATACGAATATCTTTTATACTTTGAATGGTTTTGTTGGGTGAATGATAAACATCCATATCCAAAATAGTAAGAGCTTGTAGAAATGCATTCCTACATTTCGATTTTTTCTTATTTGCTCCATGCACCATGTAAACCACACGTCCAAATTCGCTTGTGAATATTGTAACTATATTGGCCGAATCGCTATATTTTAGCGAGTGTAATATAATTCCGTTGGTTTTTTGCAGCATAAATTCATAATTTTTATTGCAAATATACTGAAAAATATCGCTTTTATTTAATTAAAAATATAATTTTACTACTTTTTGCAATTAAAAACTATTGACAAATAGGGAATTACAAAATAATACAAAATATTTATACTAAAGTCTTTGTCAATTCAAAAAACTGCCGTATATTTGCACCCGCAATTGAGACATAGAAAAAAGCTCAAAAGCACAAGACCAATTGGTCCATTCGTCTATCGGTTAGGACGCCAGGTTTTCATCCTGGAAAGAGGGGTTCGACTCCCCTATGGACTACTAAACAAGAAATTTAAAGAAACAAAATTAAGATTGAGATGGCAAATCATAAATCGTCGATAAAAAGAATTCGTCAAACCGAGAAACGCAAATTACACAATCGTTATTACGCAAAAACTGCTCGTAACGCTGTTCGCAAATTGCGTGCTACTTCAGATAAAGCAGTTGCTGCTGAAATGTTACCAAAAATTAGCTCTATGCTTGATAAGTTGGCTAAACGTAACATTATACACAAAAACAAAGCTTCGAATTTGAAATCGAAGTTAACAGTTTTCGTTAACAAAATAGCATAATTGCTTCTTGTAAAATATACAGAAGCCCTTTTCCAATTGGAAGAGGGCTTTTTTGTCATCCTATTTATTCGATATTTTTTTTGCGGTAAATTGAGTAGGAATTTATTTTGGGTCAATGTAAATTTTTTAGTATTCGATATCAGCAATTATTGCTTGTTCGGTCATTTGGAATAAAGTATTGAAGTCGTAATCACTTACTTTTATTGGTGCGTGAACCGTGAATTTTAGCTTATTACCCATACCCAAGGGGAAGTTGCCATACTTAAATACTTTCCACGAATTATTTATTGTAACAGGTACAACATAAGCACTAGGTGCATATTTGCAAAGTATTTTCAATCCATTAGAAGCGAAAGCCTTTGGTTTGCCATTTCGCGTACGGGTACCTTCAGGAAATATAACTGCTGACCGATGATTAACTTCAATGTATTCTGCCATCTTTTTCATGGCAGGTAATGCTTGTTTTGGGTCATTTCGGTCTATAAGTACTGAACCACCATATTTCAGATTATACGAAACACTTGGAATTCCTTTTCCTAGTTCAATTTTACTGACAAATTTTGGATGAAATTTGCGGAAATACCAAGCAAACCCGATAATATCGAAAGTGCCTTGATGATTTGAAGCAAAGATAATTGGGACACCACTTGGTATTAATTCGAGATTTTTAACTTCGAAATTTGAAAATAAGAAGTTGACAGTACGGATCAAAAAGAAGTTTAAAAAGTCAACGCTCTTTTTATGTGCCTGATAACCAAATAGATTATAACAAATCCATTGTATAGGTTGAAATAGACATATAAATAACAGAAACCATAAATAGGCAAGAATAGAGAAGGGGTAAGATATAATTTTTTTCATATTCTGGAAATTTTCAACAAAAATAGAAAATATTTTTTCAAATATAAAAGATTCATGAAATCAAAATGCAATTTCGGATTTACTTTTTTTATTTTTATTGAAAAAACTCGGTAAGATGACAAAAAAAATTATATTTGTTATTTATTTAAATGCTTTTGTATTAATTCTAGTAACTCTATATGGTTAATTGGTTTGGTAAGATAATCGTTGCATCCGGCTTCAAGTGACTTTTGTCTGTCGCCTGATAAACCATAAGCGGTTTGAGAAATGATGGCTATGTTCGGATTAAGTTTTCTGATTTCTCGTGTGGCTTCATATCCGTTCATTTCAGGCATTAAAATATCCATCAATATCAGATCAATATCGTTATGCTTACTGCAAATTTCAACTGCTTCAAGACCGTTATTTGCTATTAGTATTTCTTTACATATATCATTTATATATTTAGAGATTAACACTTGTGAGTAAACCTCATCTTCCACTATTAATATTTTATACTTTGGAGAAGGATAAACTTCATTATCAGTTGAATTTACTTTCATGTTAGTGATTTTTAGTATGTAATTATGTTGGCAATAAGCTGTTCTTGAACTATTTTTTGAATAAAATTTCAATCACAAAGATATTAAAACTTTTTCAATTAAATATAAATTTTATATTTTAAATGATAAAAATATGGTTCTAAATAAAATTTGTCGATTATATAAACATTTAAGATGCTTTTAGAGAATGTTCAAGGTGTTTCAAAGCATTTGGAAGGGAAAATCCTCTTTTGTAAAAAAAAAGAATTTAAGATTAAAAAATGTCTTAAGAACAAAAATTAAATTATTTATGAAATTTTATTTCTACTTAGCACCACCTGGCCTATCCCGACATGTCGGGATAAATTGTGGGGGAGTTTAGGCACATCATTAAAAGTTAACTCTTAAAATAGATTGACTATTTTTTATTCTTTCGGTAATTTAATTCATTTATTTATAACAAAGTCGTTGTTATATCAAATTGAAGTGTGCTGTTTAGTAAGACTTAAATAGACTTTTTTTTAAAATAAAATTTCCGAAAGATAATTGTATGGTATTGAGCTTTATGTTTTTGAAAGCGGAATTTTTAATTCCAACTCCATTTTAATTTTACAAATATATTGCGTCCAGCTTCGTATAAGTCTAGGCCACGAGTGTTGAAAAGATGGTTTTTATAGGCTGTATCAAAAATATTATTCACTCCGGCAAATAACTGTAAATGAGACTTTTTAATATTTACAGGAAATGAATTTGCGCTAAAGTTTATTATCACATGTCCTTTTGTTGCAGTTTCATTTTTTGCGAGTTGGTTTTGAGTACCTGCCCACAGTGCTGAAAGTTCTGTCTCAAACTTATTATTCATGCGATAATTAGCTGATAAATAGCCATGTAGGGGCGGTATTTGAGGAAGAAAAATACCCGCTTCAATATCACGTGCTTGCACATACGAAACATTTCCCAACAACATAAAACTATTACTTAACAACCAATTAAATTCCATCTCAGCTCCAGTAAAAAAAGCTTTATTTACATTGGTATTTATAAGAGCATTAACTGTAGTGCCAGTTGGAGTCACATAATTGCCCTGCATTTCGGTTATTAAGTCGAACAGATAATTTGCAAAAATATCCGCTTTTAAATTAAATTTGGAACCGGAATACAGATAACTTAAATTTGAAAATCCACCTTTTTCGGGTTTTAAATTAGGACTACCAATTCGTAAAAGACCTGCCTGATCAATATATTTGAACCTTTCTTCGATGGATGCAACCCTGTAAGCACTGGCCAAAGTTAGTATTAGCTTATTACGTTTTATTGGTATAAATTCAAAATCGAGATGTGCCGAATACGAAAATTCAGGTTTAATTCCTGCATTTGTTTGAATTACTTTTGGTATAACAGCATCCACTTTTTTTCCATCAATAATAGTATATTTGAAAACCTGCTTAAATGCGGTATCGTTTTGAGTGCGATGATAATCCAATCGTAAACCGGAATTAATGGTAAAATACTTGGGGTCAATAATTTTTTTGTACAATGCAAATGCACCAACATTTAGCATATTGGCATCGGGGTTAGGTTGTTCTCCTACAACAATTGTATCTGCCCCATAAGTAATATTTAATCTTCTTGTTCCTGATTTTCTGTACCATGATTCTGCACCTACAGTTAGCGTGTTATAATCATTAAAATACAAATCGGCAGTTGCTTTTACGCCAGATGTTGAATTGTAGCTCGAAGGTAAAATGCTTTTGTTTTTATTTACAATGTTTTCAACATTACGTCCAATGTTTTGAGTATAAGCTTTGATTTTTAGTTGAGTTATCAAATCACTGAGATCGGTAAAAATATATTCACCACTCATTTGACGACGTTTCATACCTGTATATCGAACTGTGGCTGTTGCTGGAAAAACATTGCTTCCCGGCAATCCTACATCCCAGGCATTGGCTTCATTGTAGTTTACCAGTAATTCCTGATTGTCGTTATATCTCATTCCACCTTTCAAGCCCCATGCTAAGTCGTTGAATTGACTGTTTTTTAAAACCCCTTTTGGAGTTTGTGTGTTTTCAGCAGTTCTATAATTACCATTTAATGAAACAAACCAGTTTTTGTTTGTAAAATTGATATTGGCTGCATTGTCCCACATCTTGTTAACTATATGATAGCCAGAACTTAAATTTCCAGAGCTTTTAAGACTATTGGTGTATTCAGGAATTTGTGATACGAAGTTAATAACGCCACCCATAGCACCCGATCCGAAAATTACAGATCCTGCACCTTTAATGACTTCAATTTTTTCCAATTGGTTCATATTTATTGTTGATAATGCTCCTGCAATATCACTTGAAGTTTGAATCCTATCCTGATCTATTAATAATAATAGTTTTTGTTCATTCATTCCTCTGATATTTACTGTTGTAGCCCATATTCCATCGCGTATTAATGCTACTCCAGTTTTTGATACCAATGCATCAGCAGGTGTAATAAAACTATTTTTCTCAATGCTAGCTTTATCAACAGAAACATAGGGGAGAGTCAGTTTTGGAGAGGCCAAACTGTAAATCGTTATTTCTTTTATTTGCATTTGTTTGATAGAGTCATTGTTTGTGTTAGCAAACACTATCAGGGTTAAACACATCAAATTAATTAATGAAAGTAATTTCTTGTAATTCATACAGGTTTTATATTTAAAATATGGGATGCAAAGTATATAATAATCGGTAAAGTGAAGAATTTTATTTCGTTTCAGAAGTGAGTTTATCTTCTTTAAATAATGACTTACAATATCTCTTAATGATAAAGCCAATATGATTAAAACCTCGTACTGTAAGTGCTTCATGAAATAACACAATAAAACCTCAATGGTTCACCAAAATAGGGGCAAAATTTAGTTGTTTTAGTTTTAATTATTGCATAGAAATTACATTATTGAATTTTTAAACAGATTATCCTCTAATATTAATTTTCACAATTACCTAATCTTTTAGATATTTAAATTCATAAATAAATGATGACTATAACTGGATAGTTTCACTGAATCTTCAAATAATCAAATACATTTATCGATAACTCTGGGTTTTTAATACCTTATCAATGCTCCACCAATTGAAAAACCTGCAGCTGTACCAACCAGAAAGCAAATATCCCCACGCTTAATTTCTCCATTTTCAATAGAGTCATGTAGCAACATTGGAATAGAGCTTGCAATACAATTGCCATGCGTTTTTAAATTTCCCTTTACTTGATTTGGTTTAAAATTATACGTTTTTTCAAGGATTAATACTGCTTTAAGTGATGCTTGATGCGGTATTACAGAGTCAACATCCAATATTTTAATTGCTAAATCTTCAAAAAAAGCATCGATAAAAGGTGCTAATTTTTGCAATGCGAGTCGCATCAAATTTTTACCATTCATAGTAAATGAGTATAAATCAGCAGTATAAGGGTTGTCTTTAAAATAGTATTTATTTCCGCCTCCTTTTACTAAAGAATCGAAAATGCCTTCGGTGTAATTTTTTTGCATAGCCTTATAAAAACGTGCATCTGCACTCTCATCATATTGTAAAATAAATGCAACAGCACCATCCCCAAAGAGCGTTATTGTTTCTTTGTTAGCAGGATTTAATCCCTTTGATGATATTTCGCTGCTTACTATAACAATCGTTTTATATTGTTTTCCATCTAATAATGCAGAAGCAACTTCGAATGCACTAACAAAACTAAGGCAACTTGCGTCGATATCTATGGTTCCAAAATCAAATTCATTGCCATTTACCAACTCGCTTTTAATTACACTTGCCTGGTTTGGAAGTGGATAGTCAAATGTAGCTGAAGCTGATATTAACAAATCTACATCCTTGAGTTGCAGATTGCTCTTTTCGAATGCATTTTCTACAGCTCGTGCGCCCATATATCCGTTGCACTCAAATGTAACATGATGTCTTGACTCAACTCCGGAGTTTTTTGCCGACCATCCACGTTCTAAATTGTGTAAATCTTCAATTTGAGATGAATAGACTATTTTTGGAAGATATTTTCCTGAAGCAATTATTTTTATCGGTTTAGCTGTTTTCATTTCTAATTCTTCTAAGTTTGTTGCCTTGAATATGATTTCTATCATTCAATAGAGTAAATTCTACATGCTTAATATTATATTGTAGTAATAATTCTTCAATTGAATTCACAGCCAAATTATAGGATAATGAAGAACTACTCTCAATAAATAAACACAATTGATTGGTGTTTTTCTGAATCAATGTATAGTCTGTGATTTTGCTGTCGGCCAATATAATAGCCCTGCGAAAAAAATCAGGAAAAATCTTTACCTTTAAATTGTCTGATGAAATAAATTCTAATATATCATCCGATCGTCCTTCGATAGCAGCTATGGCTTGCATTTTACTTCCACATTCACAACTAGCTTGTTCTGTTAATATATCGTTTAACTCATACCTTATTACAGCCTGCGATTTTCTTTTTAAGTCTGTAATTACCGGATGAAATCTAATTTGCTCTTTATCAATATATTTCTTCTCAATAATTAAAAAATCTTCGTTAAAATGTAAAGTGCCATTTTTGCAAGTATAAGCCAGAAAACCTTCGGTACATTGATATACCTGATGAATAATTTGATTGAATACACGTGTCAAATATGCTTTGTCTTCGGGAGTTAACACTTCTGCAACCGAAATTATTTTTGAGGGTTGAATATGCAGAAGCTTTTTTTCAGTGGCTTTAGCCAATTCAAGCAACATACTTGGTTGTGCTACTAAAATGTTGGGCTGTAGTTTGTTAAGTCTGTCAATGTGACATGGTATATCAATGAGTAAATCAAAAAAATTAAATGATAGGATATTTGAATTTACCGAAGCATATAAATTGCTATTTGCCCTTAAAAAGAAGGCGACATTGCGTTTTTTTAATGAAAATCCAATAACCCGATCGAGCATCATTGCTACCCACATTGCTCGTTCGTTTTCGCTGGCTAAAAACACGCCTCTGTTGCCACTAGTGCCCGATGAAAGTCCAACAGTTACTCCATTTATTGTTGGCGAAAAATCTCTGTCCTTTTCAGCTTTTATAGCCAATTCTAAAGCATTTTCTAACTTTATTTTGCAAGTATTTATAAGATCGAAATTGGCCATAAACACTTGCTTGTTTATCAATGGAAAATCACTAATTCCCATTTTTTTATTGCTAAATTCCTTATAAAATTCCGATTTAGCTAAAAAGCGTTTTAAGCTTTTAAATCGGATTTTTCTTAGCGTCGATAAATTATTTCGGTACCAAAACTTAAGTAGTTTAGCCTGAATAAGATATAATAGTATTTTTATTTTAAAGCGCATCGATATCAAATTTTGCAGAAACAAGTTTTGAAGTCGTTTCGTTACAATGAGTGGGTACAATAATTATTTGTGGTGATTGTATGTGTAATAAATGTAATTTTTCTAGACTTGACATATATGCTTTCCATGAATCGAAAATAATACTGGCTATTGGATGAGCGGGGCACATTTTTTCGAATGATTTCTTATACCAACAAGCATCCGAAACCAAGAAATAATTGTTTTTTGTAGTCTGAACCTGCATTCCAATTTGTCCGGCAGCGTGTCCGGGTAAGTCATATATAAACATTGATGTATCACCCCACAAATCATATTTAACCCCAAAAATTTCATCATGAGTTGGCACAGCTATATCTTCAATAAAACTTAACCTTGAGTCAAAATCAGCCGGAATTAAGTCTTTTAGTATGCCTTTTGTAACTCCGAGGAATGATGGCATGTTTTTCATTTGTTTATACGCAGGGCGTGAACAATAGAACTGAGCATTGTTAAAATCTTTCAATCCACCAATATGATCGGCATGAAAATGCGATATTATAACATGTTTAATATCACTAACTTTAATTCCAAAAGAGTTCAATTGCCATTGTATTTCATCTTCGGTTTTTACAAAAACTTTTGTGATTTTTGCATATATTTTGTTTGGAAAGTTTTTTGTTACATCATAAAAGCGTTCCGCATAACCAGTATCAAAAAGTATCCAACCTTTTTCAGGATGTAAAATCAAACCATAAAGTGCGTTGAATTTTACTGGTTTATTCTCTCCGCCTTGTATGGCATGTTTCTCATTTGCAAAGCAATAGCCTGCATAATTTAAAAACAATTTTACTTTGTTCATTTACTATTATTTTTATACCAATTTACAAATTCATCAATGGACTGAAGGCTTGTAACTTGAGGTGTAAAGTTAAGCATTTTTTTTGCTTTTGAGATATCCAAAGTAAAGCTATCGGCCAAAACTCCAACACTATATTTAATCAGTGGAGGTTCACTTTTCTGTTTCAGCACTTTGGCTTTAAACTCAATTATTGATGCAATAAACATGGCAAGTGCACGAGGAATCTTTGTAGTAGGAGGGGAGAGCTGTAGCGATTTAAGTGCGTAATTTAATGTTTCCCAAAATGCTACAGGATGGCCATCGGTGATATTATATGCTTCACCCCAAGCTTTCTCATCTGTTTTCAAGCAACAGAGCACTGCTTCAATTACATTACGTACCGATGTAAGGTCGCAAATATTTTTTCCATCTCCAATAATTTTTAGTTTACCTTTTTTATATGCTTCCAATATTCTTGGAAAAATAACTGTATCGCCTGCACCTATTATTGCTCTGGGTCGTAATGCTATAGTTAATATGCCTTTACCATTATATTCCAATATAAGTTTTTCACTTATTAATTTTGTTTTGGCATAATTATTTATCATCTTGGGTGGTAATGGATCCGATTCCTTAACATTCAATCTGCTATTAGAATTTACATAAATACTTGGTGTAGATATATATATAAATTTTTTCACACATGCTTTCTTTGATGCAATTAAAAGATTTTCTGTTGCCACACAATTTGCTTTATAAAAATCGTCATACGCTCCATAAGGCGACGATAATGCAGCGCAATGTATAACTATTTCAGCATTAACAACGAGACGATTGCAAAATTCTGCATCAGTTAAATCTCCTGCAATAAATTCGCAATTTTTGTTTTTCAATTCTTCAGTATTATTGTTGCGCCTCGAGGTAGCAACTATCTGATAATCATTTGTATTTTCGCCCAAATAAGCTGCCAGCCGTCCTCCCAAAAATCCGGCAGCACCTGTTACAATTATTTTTTTCATATTGACGTTTGCTTAACGATTTTTCCTGCACAAAATGTATAAATCGAAGTGATATCGGTTTTAAACAAATACTCTTCGAGCTCAGCATTTCGTTGTATAGATGCAAATAAAGTTTCAGGGTGCTGTTTTACAAGGAATTGTCTTTCACAAAACCTAGCATTTGGTGCAGCTGCATCAATTATTTTTTCCCAACAGGATTTATATTCGTTTTTACTCGCATAGGAAGAAAAATCGGACAATGAAAATGCTGTAAATCGATTTTCAGTATTTGATAAATAGTCTGACATTGAATTAGTTACTATCTCAATGTTATTAATATTATCTCGTATTAATTCAAAATTTTCTTCGCGTAAATGATGTGGTAAAACACAGTCTGTACCATAATATCCTTGAAATATTAAATTGGCAAAATGATTGGTTTTTAAATTAAAGTTAGTTGCCATATAATCCAATCTGGATTTCATATAAGTGTAAATACTGAAGTTTTTTGGGATTAATCTTGCACCGGGTTCCCTAAAAATGTACAACCATAAAAATTTATTGCAAATAATTCTAAATACAAATCTCCAAACTAAATTATCAAACCCTTCTTTCCATAGCTTTTGTTGGGCGTCTAAATTGTTGATTGATATTAGTTTGTGTATTGTTTTTCGTTTTAAAAATGAGAACTTAATTAGCTTTCGTTGAATTCTTTCCCATGTTCCACAGTACAATATTCCGTTTTCAATAAGCTTATGATGTTTCAACCAATACAATTTACAATTATCTGATAAACTATCTTTAATACGTTCAAAAAAAAGGATTCTTTCCATTGAATCATTAAGACCAATAAATTGACAGAATTCTTTATATGTCAAATGCTTGTAGGCTGCAATTTTAAGTTCAAGAATAAAGTTTTGGGTTTTATTAAAGTCCAAACTTATTATTTTTTGAGGTGAGTCAACTAATAAATCGAGTGATCTTGCTCCACTTCCACTTATGCAGAAAACTATGTCTAAAGGGCTTAATCTTAAGGCCTTTCTTTCTGATTCACTGTCCTCATTACTAGATGAATAATTAATTTTTTGAAAGAATTTTTGTGACATTTATTTTATAAAATGTGGAATTATGGAATTATTATTTAATGTTACTTTTATATCTCTGAATTTTAAATTATGATTAGTAGTTTTTTAAATATTATTGCATTTATAGATTTATTTGTATTATCAATATATCAAAGTTCATTATACAAAGATACTAAAAACTGGGTTTAATAAATTTGACCACAAAAAATATTTAATTTATTTTTAAATAGCTTATATGCAAGATGCTTTTTTGAATTTTTATAAATTAAGTTTCCATTTTTCCATTATCTTTGCAAAATACAATTTAAAAAACGCTTATGAACAAGAAAACGTTAATATTATTATTATTTGCAATTGCTTATACACATTTGCATGCTTGTACAAATTTTTTAGCAGGTAAAAATGCTACAGTTGATGGATCTACATTAATTAGTTATTCTGCCGATTCTTATTTTTTATTCGGTGCTTTGTACAATTATCCTGCAGCAACTTATCCAAAGGATGCTATGCTCGACATAAATGAATGGGATACAGGTAAATACCTTGGAAAAATTAAACAAGTTGAAAAAACTTTTTCGGTAGTTGGAAACATGAATGAGTATCAGGTTAGTATAGGTGAAACAACTTTTACCGGAAGAGAAGAACTTATTGATACTACTGGTTTGATTGATTACGGCAGTTTAATTTATATCGCCTTACAACGTTCAAAATCAGCTCAGGAAGCCATAAAAGTAATGACTGACTTGGTTGCTGAATATGGATATTACAGTTCTGGTGAATCATTTTCTATTGCTGATCCAAATGAAGTTTGGATACTCGAAATGATTGGAAAAGGACCAAAGAACAAGGGTGCTGTGTGGGTAGCACAACGTATTCCTGACGATTGTGTTTCGGGTCATGCCAATCAGGCAAGAATAACTACTTTTCCATTGAATGATAAAAAGAATTGTTTGTATGCAAAAGATGTAATAAGTTTTGCTCGGGAAAAAGGATATTTTAAAGGAAGCGATAAAGAATTCAGTTTTTCGGACGTATATGCTCCTCTTGATTACAGTGCTTTGCGTATATGTGAAGCGCGTGTTTGGAGTTTCTTCCGTCAGGTTGATCCAGCCATGGAAAAATACATTAGCTATGTGAAAGGCGAAACCAAAGAACGTATGCCTTTGTGGATTAAACCAGCTTTTAAAGTAAGCGCACAGAATTTTAAAGAATATATGCGAAATCAATACGAAGGTACTGAGTTTGATATGACTAAAGGCGTTTGTGCTGCACCATTTGGTAGTAAGTTGCGTCATAGTCCGCTTGGATTCAAAGTTGATGGAATTGAATATATGCACGAACGCCCTGTGGCAACTCAACAAACAGGTTTTGTTTTTGTGTCGCAAATGCGCGGTTGGTTGCCTAACTATATTGGTGGAATTCATTGGTTTGGTGTGGACGATGCCGCAAGTAATATTCTGGTTCCTATGTATTGTGGAATTCATGGTGTTCCAACGTGCTATAACGAAAAAAATGGTAACTTATTAGAGTATTCGGCTACTTCAGCATTTTGGATATATAATGGTGTAGCCAATTATGCCTATGGAAAATACAGTTATATGATGCAGGATATTAAGAAAGTACAATCTCACTGGGAAACTAACTTTAATACACTTGTGCCTGCTATTGACAAAGTAGCTCAAACAATGAATGAAACCGATGCTCGTATTTTTCTAACAAATTTTAGTCATACCCAAGCCGAAAACTCAACTACTGCATGGAAAAAGCTTGGTGAGTATTTATTGGTAAAATATATGGACGGTAATATTAAAAAAGAAAAAGATGGCAAATTTGTTCAAAACCATGCACATATACCTCCAACTATAATCAGAGCAGGTTATAGTGAAGAAATAATACGTCAAATTGCCAAAGAAAATCCGGGTCAAAGAGTTAAAACAGAAGAGGAATTAAAAAACAGAAAATAAGGGAAAAATCTTAAATTAAACTTTAATTGCACAAACAACCGATGTAAAACTTTTTACATCGGTTGTTTGTTTACCATATTAAACATGTAAAAAATTTATAAAATGAATTTAAGTAAATTATATAATGAATTTTTCAAAAGCGAAAAAACTGGCGGTGTCCTTTTAATTATTGTTACTCTGATTTCAATAACTTTAGCTAATTCTGTATGGCAAGAGAGTTATCTGTCTTTTTGGAATACCGACCTCGGTGGACATACTCTTACCCAGTGGATTAATGATGGATTGATGACCATTTTCTTTTTGCTCATTGGACTAGAACTTGAACGGGAGATTTATAAAGGTGAGTTATCAAACCTTAAGAATGCTGCACTTCCAATTTTTGCAGCTATGGGTGGAATGATTTTTCCGGCTTTTATATTTTATATCTTTAATTCAGGAACTCCAACCCAAAATGGAACAGGAATTCCTACTGCTACTGATATCGCTTTTGCTTTGGGTATATTGTCATTACTAGGAAATAGGGTGCCAAACTCGCTTAAAATATTTTTAACTGCTTTAGCTGTGATTGATGATTTGGGAGCAATAATTATTATAGCTATTTTTTATACCACAAGCATCTCTGGTGTAAATCTATTGATAGCTTTTGTTATTTATATTTTGTTGTTGGTTTTAAACCGTTTGAAGGTTAACAACCCTTTACCTTACCTGGTTGGTGGTATAGTGATGTGGTATTTTATGTTACATACCGGTATTCATCCAAGCATTACCGGTGTTCTTATAGCATTTGCAATTCCATTCGGTAAATCAGATGAAACGTCACCATCTTATAAAATTCAACATATATTACACAAGCCTGTAGCTTATCTCGTATTACCAATATTTGCCATTGCCAATACTACCATTTTAATTAATCAAGGTTGGCAAAATAACATTCTTGAAGCAGGTAGTTTGGGGATTATATTTGGTATGTTTATAGGTAAACCTTTAGGAATATTTATATTGTCATTTCTGAGTGTTAAACTAAAATTTGCAAGCTTACCTTCAGACTTAAAATGGACTAATATTATAGGTGTAGGATTTTTAGGTGGAATTGGTTTTACCATGTCGATATTTATTACTTTGCTGGCTTACAAAGATTTGCACATTATCAATTATTCGAAAATTGCGATTATTATTGGATCTCTATTCTCAGCAATAACAGGTTTAATTTGGTTACATCGAACTTTGAAGCCAATATCAAAGAATGAGAATAACACATAAACTGCGATATGCTTACTTTTATACAGAGTTTTTATAGCATTTATAGCTCATTTTTTTAATCAAAAAAAGCATACAGCAAAAAATCAAAACTATTGATTTTGTTGTATGCTTTTTTGGTAATCTCCAAAGATTAAGATTAAAAATTTATCAACTGTTTATTTCAACAACAGTTTTAATTTTTCGTTTTAATTCCAAAGTTTTTATCAATTTTCATAAACGGAATAACAGCCAATGTAGGAATAGCGCATATCATAACAAAAATAAAGAAATGGTTGTATCCCAACATATCCTGTAACCACCCGGCTATCATACCGGGGAGCATCATGCCTAAAGCCATCAATCCGGTACAAATAGCAAAGTGAGCAGTTTTGTGTTCTCCTTCCGAAAAATAAATCATAAAAAGCATATAAGCCGTAAATCCAAATCCGTAGCCAAATTGTTCAAAAGCAACAGCAGCATTTATGATCAAAAAGTTCTCGGGCAAAAACCACGATAAGTACAAGAAGGCAAGATGGGGTAAAGTAATACACAATGCCATTATCCATATCCAAAATTTTAAACCTTTGCGCGAAGCGGCTATTCCGCCGACAATTCCACCCAAGGTCAGCGATAGTATTCCAACAGTGCCATAAACAATTCCTACTTGCCCAGTAGTAAGTCCCATACCACCCACTTCACGTCCATCAAGCAGAAAAGGTGAAGCCATTTTCACTAACATCGCTTCTCCAAGACGGTAAAGTAGTAAAAATGCCAAAGCTGTTCCAATGCCCGGCTTTTGAAAAAAACTTGCAAAAGTGTTTCCAAATTCTTTTAGAATGTCAGAAGCACTATGTGTAAGAGTTGAAACATCGCTTGCCGGTCGAGGTAATATAAAACGATGATAAATCAAGAGTAAAATTACAAATCCGGAAAGTATAAAGAAAGTTATGCTCCATGCTAATTTAAGATTCCCTGAAATGCCTTTAAACTCAGCTTGTACTTCTGTTTTTAGTTTATAATCAAGTTGTACTACTAAATAGGCAGGTTTATCCCAATTCTCAGTTGTAAAAACTATGCGTTCTCCATTTGTTATTGAAATACTCTTATCGCCGGTTTTTAAACTCGAGTTTAATACAACTGTTTTTCCTTCTTCAGGCTTTTTTGTCAAGCGAACAGCAATTATTGCTGCATTACCTACTTTTCCATCTGAACCTGATTGTACTTTTCGTTTCTCACCAAAATTTGTTTTCAGAAATTCACCTAAAGGAGTAGAAACATGATTGGACCACCACGATTGTTTGTTGATTTGAACATCATTGTGTTTTTTCTCAATGTTTACAAATCCATTTTCCTGATTTTTTGCTGTGGCGAAATCCTGAATTTTTTTCAACGAATCGGGCGGTATATTGTTGGTATTTAGAGATATATTATCTGGGAAAGCCACAAATGTCATCTCATCTGTCTGTGGAACTGCATAATCCATCTCAGCTAAAACCATTTCGGTTTGCTTGACATTGGATGATGTGACATTAAACTTCATTGGCTCTAATCCTGTCCAACTTTCAAGACTTCCGGCAATAATTATAAGCAGACCTTGACCTGTAATCATAGCTAAACGGTAGAAAGTACTTCGAATACCTACAAAAAACGATTGTTGCGAGCTGTCAAGTGCTAACATATAGAATCCGTCGGCAGCAATATCGTAAGTAGCCGAACTAAAAGCAATTAACCACAACACAGCCAATGTTGCCTGAAAGAAAAATGGCATGGGAATTAAAAATGCTACACCAGCTAAACCCGCTCCTACTAATAGCTGCATCGTTATAATCCACCAACGCTTAGTCTTAATTAAATCTACAAACGGACTCCAAAACGGTTTAATTACCCAAGGTAGATATAACCAGCTAGTATATAGCGCAATATCAGTATTCGATATTCCAAGTCGCTTGTACATAATCACAGCTACTGTCATAGCTACTACATAAGGCAAACCTTGCGCAAAATAAAGTGTTGGGATCCAAGCCCAAGGAGAAATTTTTTTTGTTTGATTTGTGTTTTCCATTGAATTATTTGGTTTTTATTTGAATTATTTATATAAATATCACATTTCCATAAATCTTTCTAATTCTGTTACAACATCTTCGTTTGTATCTAAAACTGAAAAAATCAGATTATTGTATTTTCTTTCAATTATCATCTGTTGAATGAAACTTACAACAGGGATTTCTTCTGTCCAGTATTTTTTATTGAAAAATATCATAGGACTAGCATAACCAAACACTAGATAATGATTTTGTACAGCTTCCTGAAATATCTCTTGTAATGTACCGGCACTTCCAGGCGTAAATACTACACCACCTTTGGCAATTGAAAGTAATCCGTCTTCCCTTATACTGTTTTCAAAATATTTAGCAATATGAGTTGCAAAAGGCGTTGATGGTTCGTGGCCATAATGCCAAGTAGGTATTCCAATACTCTTAAATTCTGTGGTAGGATATATACTTAGGACTTCCAAGGCTTTATCCAACCAAAAAGGGTGTTTATAGTCGGGAGCTTCTCCGAGTATTTTACATGCTTGCTTTAGAATATCTTCCGATTTATTGGCAAACCATGCACCTACATGAGTAGCTTCCATGGCTCCGGGGCCACCACCCGATACCATAAGAAATCCTTTTTCAGTTAAATTTTTGCTTAATGATGCAATTTCGTAAAATCCTATTTCGTTGCGTTTTATATTATGCCCACCCATGATGGCAACAACCTTTTTTTCAGGAAAATCCGAAAGTAACTCATTTAAGGTTTCAGTTATAGAATGGTCGTGTATTCGGCAAGCTAATAATTCTTTGATATTCTTATCTTTACCTTTGGCTTGAATATAATGCCGATAAATTATTTGGTCATAAGTTTCTTTAAACGATTCAGGATTTCCCAGAACATAGCTTCCATAAAGTTTATCTTTATTGTAAAGACTTGAAGTATATACATTAAATGGAACATCAATTGCAGGAAAAATCAGATTTTTAATATTCTTTTTATTATCCCAATATTCAGGTAATTTACAGCCCATGAATATACAGTTTTCGAAAGTAATATCATTTACTAAATAGGATAAAGACACAAAATCAAGATTTTGAAAAACCTTATATTCAATGTGTTTTGAATTTTTAAGTAAATCCTTTAAACTTTGGTTGTTATCTATTTCGAGATATATCATAGACTTTTATTTAAAAAACAAGGTGCTGAAATAAAGATTAAGAATAAATCCTTTTCAAATCTGCACCTCTGAAATAATGCAGCAAAATATCTTTGTAAAGATAGCCTTTTTCGCCCATAACTGCTGCACCAATCTGGCAAAGTCCCACACCATGACCCCAACCTGCACCGGTTAAAACAAATTTTTGAGGAATGCCATTTTCTAAATCATATTTATCTACCACAAAAGCCGAACTATACAGGTGCGAGTTCGACAACCATTTGCGTAATTCAAGTTCTTTTCCAACAATTATGCTTTGTTTTGTTCCAATAATTTGCAACTCAATCAATCGGGAAGATTCACCACGTTTTATGGGAATTAAATCAATAATTTCGCCAAAATCAATCCCAGAACGACGTGCCAACAATTCGGATATTTCTGCCTGTGTGTATTCCACTTTCCAACGGTAAAAATCGGTCGTTTCCTGGTCGTAATTGTTTAGAACTTGTGCCAATACTTTTTTATCAGAAGTATTGCAAAATGCCTCAGGTGAATGGCGTATCCATTTTTCTGCATTAGCTTCTATAGTCAAATCATGTTCATAAGATTCCGGTGCTACTGGATTATCAATTACTTTAGTCAGGTATGAATAATGTTCAGGTGCCCAGCAATTTTCGAAAGTTTCGGAAGCACCACCACATGATTTGCTAAAACGTGCATCACAAATTTCGTTGTCCGACATCAATACTTCACCACGGGTAGCTTCGATAGCTTTCTCTACAGCCATAGTCGATGCACGTGTAATGCCCTGATATCGTTGACAATGATCATCAGCACAAACATCGAAATGTGTATGTGCATCACGCTCGTACCATTTAGTGTAGTTGACAGTTGACAATTGATCTTTGATTGTTTTGAATTCAGTTTCAGGTCTTTGTTCTTCCCCGATAGCTATCGGGGTTGTTCTTGTTTTTTGCAATGGACATAGCAACCAACTCCTCGAAATCACAGCATGTGCTTTTAGTAATTCATCCGAAGCTGTAGCACTCATTTCGCTTGATATAACGCTTGTAAGGTAATCCTCAACTCCGATTTTGTTAATAGCCGTCAACTGTCCATTTTCAACTATCAACTTTAAACTTCCTTTAAAACGTTGATTTTCTTTGCGTTCCCAGTGAAAGTTAATGCCAATTACCACATCAATTAGGTCGAAAGAAGCGTCATTAGTTTTTGATTCGAAAATCAGTTCATCGGATAAGTTATTGTTAAATCTGATCTTTCCATTTTCCAGTTTAGCTACTTGTTTACCCGAATACTCAGTTTTGTTTAAATCAAAAAAAATACCGTTCAACTCAAATTCAATTTGAGTTGATGATAAGATGCCAACATTTATAATAGGTTCTGAAATGCTCATAAATAGTAAATTGTAAATGAAAAAATTGTAAAATTCAAAATGAGGCTTGATCGAAAATACTTTCAATATCTTCTTTCGTAATTCGTTGGAAATGAGACTCAATAGGTGTTATAAAAATACCACTCATCTCTACAGTGGCCGGACTTACCATTAATCTTTTGTCGTCTTCGGCAGTGTATTGCCAAGGGCGAAATGTTTTGCGTGGAAGTATAAAAACGTACCATTTATATTCTTCGAAAAGGCAAACAATATTCATCATCGGCTCTGTATCTTTCTCCTCAGTTAGTGAGCTAAATGACAGATACAACTTTTCAAATGCATCCTCTACGCTTTCCATATCGCTTGACTCGATGCAATAAACTGTACGCAAATAGTTTTTCATCTGTAACAACTGCATTTTATCGGTAGTTACCAACAAATCGGTATGCGTGTTTTTCAGTCGTTTATAGTCGTTTACTAATGGCAAAAAATCTTTAGTACCAGCCTGAAAATGCATGTGATCCGGAGCAGAAGCTCCACATTTTGGTCCGTTATAAAAAATCACATATTCATCCATTGCCTTAGCAAGTTGCAGCATATCAGTAAAATACGGAAGTATTTGTTGGTCGACATGCTGTTTGCGTGGAATGGTGAAATGCTCAGGGAAAATAGGGAAGGGATTTACCAATATCTCATAATCACCAAATTCCAGGGCTTTTTGTTGCAGGGGGCGATTTTCGGCACACAAAAAACATTTCCGTTCAGCAATGGCTTTGGCATCCACCTTTGCACCTGACGACACTATGCGTGCCGGATTAAACTGTACTTTAACATCAAAATCGCCAAAACTAAAGGATTTTGTTTGTACTGTTTGAAGGCCCGCAAAATTAACACGGGCAAGTTCCCAATTGGAAACTTGCTCGTGAAAAAGAGATTTAATTTGTTTGTTTATTGAATTCATTAAATGATTAATCATTTTTTAAAAAATTGAATAGAAAATTGAAGCATCTATACCATATCGAAATAATTTTTCATCATTATAGAGATTATTAATATTAAGATTTGTTCCTGTAGATACACTAAATCTAAGTTGTTGAGAAATATAATAATCCAAATACACACCCCCACCTACATTAAAATCTTTCTCAATTCTTTTTGGTTGTGTAATCCCATTTACTAATATATTGTCATAAATCTTCAGTTTGTTATAACTATTTGCAGAAAACATTAATCTGGTTCGGGTACTTGGATAAAAACTCAAATTATAACTAACATAGAACAATCCATCAGTAATTGTACCTTCTGATTTTTCAATTACATTTATATCATTTTTATTTTCTCCTTCGCCTGCAGAAAAAATAGTACCTAATTTAGCATACATTGACTGTTGCCAATTAAGACCTATTGATTTCTCGAAACGATATTGAAGGTTTAGTTCTCCATTATAAAGTTTTGTCGAATTAAAATCTCCATTTTGGTGAAGATATGTTTTATTCAATTTGTTTTCAAAGCCGATATTTGGAGAAATATTTAGTTCTATACTTTGGCCTGAGTACCTATCATATAAAGCACCTTTTTCCCAAAAATCGTAAAGAGTGGTAAAATATGCTGCATCTTGATTGGTCAGGTAATTGTTTTTCAAAAGAAATGAATCAACTGTACTTATTTCCTCTATCTTTCTTAAACGGGCATCCAAAAACCGTTTATTCTTTACTTTAGAAATTACCTGAGCAAACTCAAAAATTTGCATGTCAGTCAAATCTTGTTTCAGTTTTCCTTTTTTAGATAATTCATCTAAAATATAAACAGCCTGGCGCGCATCTGTAACTAATTCTAACCTACCTTTACCAATTCCAACATACGGTTTTATTGAGTAGTTTAAATTTCCTATTTCATTATATTTACGGCCATCAGTGAATAAGTTTGATTTGTTGTAAACACTTGACAAATTCGCATTTAACTGAAGTAAAAAAAAAGACTCATTCTTATTGTAAAAATAAGTACTATAATTTAAATCTAAAGAATTTTCTGTATAAAAACTATTTCTCGAAAAATCATCGTGAATTTTGCCACTTTTACCAAAACTTCCATCTGTTCGAATTCTTACACTTTTAGTTGAAATAAGGGCGCGATTACTTTTATAACTTAAAAAATTAGGCCTAAAATCCCAACTAAAACTATTCGATTTGGTACTGTCATTTGCATATTTGTTTGTTTGAAAATTATTACTTAAATGTAAGTTTAAATCCAAACTATTTCGAACAATATCGGGCGTATAATACTTGTTTAAATCAAAGTTTTTATACTCTTGTGCCTGAATAATAAGAGAACCTAGTACAAAAAATAGAAATAGAAATTGACGTAATTCAATAGTTTTTTTCATGATAATTTGCGTTTTTAATTTTCATATTACAAACAATTATCATTCCAAAAAATTAATATTTTTACAAACAGTTCATAATTTTTAAATAGTTAACAATGTCTGTTCAATATTACCAATTTTTATTTTCTAAAGCTTTTATTTTAAGTTTTTTCTTGCCTTTAACTCTATCGTTCTAATCTTATCTTTGTACAGATTATGTCCATTCATTCTAACCACATCGAGAGATGCATCGGAGTTTTCATCCCAACGGCGACACATATAAATAGAGTCGTAAATACGACCAATTTGATATTTGCGACTTATTGCCAACCCAAGTGCATAATCTTCGCCATAGCTGGTGTTTGGTACTTTTATTTCGCGTAAAACGGGTGTGTAAAATGCGCGTGGTGCACCTAAGCCATTGATACGCAAAGCATTATTTCTGCCATTTTCGGGTGTCCATTCTTTATGATCAATTAGCCCCGGAGCTATCGTTTCCATTTTAAAGTTAGTCATTGTGTATGACCCGATAACCATGGCACAGTTTTGCTCGTAAAAAGCATCTACAATTTTTTGTATGGTGTTTTCGGTTTCATATATGTCATCACTGTCGAGTTGAATTGCAAATTTTCCACACAAGGGCGAATCAACACCCGCATTCCAACAACCTCCAATGCCTAAATCGCTGCGATTTGGCACGATATGAATAAGACGGCTATCGGTTTTGGCAATTTCTTCAATAATTTCGGATGTACCATCGTTTGAGAAATTATCAACTACCAATAAGTTAAATTTAAAATTGGTTTTTTGCGATAATACTGACCGAATGGCATCATCAATTGTTTTTACACGATTTCGAACCGGAATAATAACGGACGCTTCAACAGGGAAACTTCCTTCATTGAACTCGATTTTTTTGAAATCCGGAGCTAAATAGCCTCCAATTTGTTTTAAATGATCGGTACATGCCAACTCCATCTCAATTTGTATGGCACGGTTTTTTGGATCAACATAATCGAAAAGTTTTTCGCCACTTTTGCGTGTGTCAAATTCCACTTCCGAATACAGATACTCGTTAATATGAAACAGTTCACCTTGTTGCGAGACTTTTAGTCTGAGGTTATAAAAACCGGCATGTTTGTATTGAGATGTAGTTTCAGCAACTGCTTGTTTCAACATGGTTGAATTATAGAATAATACTGAACCAAAATTAAAATCGTCGCGCAAGCTACCTTCCTGGTAATCTATTAAAGGCAAATTGGAACGAACACCTTCTTTAATTTCATAATAATCAGCATAAACCATTCCTGCATTGGTGCTTTCAGCGATATAGAAAAAGCGCTCCAATGCGTACTGCCCCAATTCCAGGGTCGTATCTTTGGTATAAATTAAACTGTATTTAGTGTCCGAAACTGCTGCAATTTTAGAAACAGTTTCGTGGCTAAATAATGCATCAATCACCATTGTCTCTACACCCGGAATTGAGTTTTCTAGTTTTTTATTTGTTAATAAAAACACTTTATTTACCAATTTTGATGCCAATAAGTTTTGTGCTGTTTTTTGAGCCTGATCGTTTTCGTTGTAAGTTATAAAACAATTAATCTGTTTCATTCTGTTTTTTTGTTTTTAGTGTTTCTGTTAGTTTTATATTTCAATCTTGAGGAATTTTATATTCTACAAAAGCCTCAATTGCTTCATACGAAGCCAAACCCAAATGTGTATATAGCTCTGCAGTAGCCCTGTTTCGTTCTTCGGAACGTTGCCAAAACAGCCTTTCATCATTGCCCATATACGGAGCACTTTCCATTTGCGACTGGTGTTTAAGAATTGCATTTCGTTTGTTTCTTAATTCTTCGGGGCTAATAGGCACAGCCATTTCGATGTGGTCAATTTCCCATTCTTTCCAAGCACCTCTGTACATCCAAACCCTGCAATCTTTCATCCATTTTTCGTTTTTCAATATATCAATCGCTGCCAATGCAGCATCCAAGCATACTTTGTGTGTACCATGAGGATCGGCTAAATCTCCCGCCACATAAATTTGATTTGGTTGTAATTCTTTTAATAAATCAATAATAATCTGTACATCATCCATACTTATCGCTCCTTTTTTAACAGTACCGGTTTCGTAAAATGGCAGATTTAGGAAATGAACATTTTTAGATGGAAGTTGAATAAATCTACAAGCTGCTTTCGCTTCTCCACGCCTAATCAGGGCTTTGAGTTCCAGAATTTCACGCGTATCTAAATCGCCTTCTTTTTTATCCTGTAAAATGAATTTTCTAAACTCTTCATATTTATTGTTTAGCACTGTATTATTGCTGTCGAACATATCCTTGAAGCCTTTCATAAATGACAGGAAGCGAATAATTTCATCATCAGCTACAGCAATATTTCCTGAAGTTTGATATGCAACATGCACATTGTGTTTTTGGTCAATCAAACGTTTAAAAGTACCACCCATAGAAATTACATCATCATCGGGATGTGGACTGAAAATCAAAATGTTTTTGGGGTATGGGAGAGCTCTTTCAGGTCGATTTGTATCATCTGCATTTGGCTTCCCTCCCGGCCATCCGGTGATAGTGTGTTGTAAGTCGTTGAATATTTGTATATTAACATTGTAAGCTGAGCCATAAATAGCCAACAATTCACTCAAACCATTTTCATTGTAATCTTTATTTGTTAGTTTTAAAATTGGTTTTTTTACATTCATACAAAGCCAAATAATAGCTCGACGTATTAATTTTTCGTCCCATTCGCAGGAAGTAACCAGCCACGGACGACTTATTCGATTGAGTTCGCTTGCAGCTGAGAGGTCGCAAATAATTTTTACATTACTATGTGTTTGTAAATATGATGCTGGAAGTGAATCAGTTACAGGGCCTTCGATGGCTGATTTTATAACTGATGATTTATGTTCGCCCCAAGCCACCAATACGATTCTTTTTGCTTTAAGTATAGTTCCTACGCCTAGCGTGATTGCACTAATAGGTACTAATTCTATACTTCCAAATAACTCAGAGGCATCTTTGCGCGATAAGTTGTCTAAAAGAATTAATCTGGTTGATGAATTTAATTGTGAGCCGGGCTCGTTTATTCCGATATTTCCGGAACGTCCAATTCCCAGAATCTGAAAATCAATTCCACCTAAATCGACAATTTTTTGTTCGTATTTTTTGCATTCATTGATAATTTCTGATTTATCTACCGTAATATCAGGAGAATAAATATTGTGCGGGTTTACATCAATGTGGTTGAATAACAGTTCTTTAAGTTTGTGTAAACATGCTTTTGAATTTTTACTCAATGGGTAAAATTCAAATAAGTTTACAAAACTCACATTTTTAAAACTAAGACCTGCTTCTTTATGCAATCTTACTAATTCGGCATATATACCTACATGTGTTTTGCCATTTGTTAACCCGATTACGCAATTTTCGTTTGTTTTTTGTTTCTCAATAATCAATGAAGCTATTTCATTGGCAATATATTTTGCACCTATTGATTCGTTATCAAAAATTTCAGTTGGTGTTTTCTCAAATCTAGTTACTCTCGATAATTCAAAAACATCTTCAGGTTGATAGTACTTTTTAGCAACACGAGTTAATGTTATGTATGAACTTAAATTTGTTTTCATTCTATTTTTAATGGTTTAATTTGGGGTCAAAAATACTAAAAATTTCGCAATATTCAAATTTAATGCAAACGTTTGCATTAAATTTTGCTTTTTTGTCATTTTTCTTTGGTTGAGTCAATCATTTTGTGTTATTTTGCACTTATTATTAAATCGTTAATTTTAAAAATTCTTCATTATGAATCTTATTGCAGATAGTGGATCTACAAAAACGCACTGGTGTTTGGTTGAAAACGGCCAAATTATCAAACAAATATTCACTAAAGGAATTAACCCTTTTTATCAGACGGAAAATGAGATAAAAACAGAAATTGAAATGTTCTTACTCCCGGAATTATCTATTCAAAATGTTAGTAAAATTTTCTTTTATGGTGCTGGTTGTTCCTTCCCCGATAAAAAAGTAATGATAAGCAATGCTTTAGGAAGTTTTTTCAAACACATTAGTATCGAAGTTCAAAGTGATTTGCTCGCAGCTGCACGCGCTTTGTTTGGTCATAATCAAGGCATTGCTTGTATTTTGGGTACGGGTTCAAATTCATGTTTTTACGACGGAAGTAAAATTGTGGAGAATGTATCACCTTTGGGTTTTATATTGGGTGATGAAGGAAGTGGAGCTGTTTTAGGTAAAACATTGGTGTCGGATTGTTTGAAAAATCAGTTATCTTCAACATTGAAAGAGAAATTCCTAAACCAGTATAATATTACATCGGCCGAAATACTCGAAAATGTTTACAAAAAACCTTTTCCGAATCGGTTTTTAGCAAAATTCACTACATTTTTAAGTGAAAATATTCATGAAAAAGAAATTTATAATATAGTTTACGCTGGTTTTACTTCGTTCATTAAGCGCAATATTGCTCAATATCAAACAGATGGACTAAAAGTGGGTTTTGTGGGTTCAATTGCATTTTATTTTAAAGATATATTATATAAAGTTGCATTAGAAAATGGATTGAAGGTCGATATTATTGACCAAAGTCCCATGAATGGATTAGTGAGCTTTCACAAATAATCTGCCCCCCAACCCCCTAAAGGTGGAGTTTTGGCGCATCTTTAAAAGTTAGTTCATAAAATTGAATGACTATATATATCACCAATTTAACTCAATTATTATTAATAAAATCGTTGTTATAAAATCTTAAAGGGTGGCTGAGTTGTAAGTTAAAATTACAATTAAAACAAATAAAAACATATTGAATGAAAGACATAAATAAAAAAAACCAAAATGATAACTTAATGAATTCACCACATGATATGGTTGGTGGTTTTGTAAAAATTACTGAGCAAAATTCATTGCACGATGACCTTGATAAAAAATCAGTACATCAACTTCTTTCCGAAATGAATGAGGAGGATTTGAAAGTTCCTTTGGCAGTTTCGAAAGCATTGCCTCAAATTGAAACATTGGTTCTTGGAATTGTTGAAAGGATGAAGCGCGGAGGTCGAATTTTTTACATGGGTGCGGGAACCAGCGGTCGTTTGGGAGTGCTAGATGCATCCGAGATCCCACCAACTTTTGGTATGCCGCCACATTTGGTTGTAGGACTAATTGCCGGTGGTGATATTGCCTTGCGCAATCCGGTAGAAAATGCCGAAGATAATTTGGAACGTGGTTGGCAAGAACTTTTGGAACATAATATCAATGCCAATGATACAGTTGTTGGTATAGCAGCCTCTGGTACAACGCCTTATGTAATTGGTGCGTTGCGCAATGCCAGAGCCAATGGGATTTTAACGGCTTCAGTTTCGTGTAATCCAAATTCTCCAATTGCACAAGAAGCTGAAATAAAAATTGAAGCCATTGTAGGTCCGGAATTTGTAACCGGAAGCACCAGATTAAAATCAGGCACCGCTCAAAAACTTATTTTAAACCTGATAACCACTACAACCATGATCAAGTTGGGGCGTGTTAAAGGGAACAAAATGGTCAATATGCAATTGTCAAATGCCAAATTAGTAGACCGAGGAGCAAGGATGATAGTGGAGGAATTGGGGTTGAAATATGAACAAGCAAAAAATATATTATTGATACATGGTTCAGTAAAAAAAGCCATAGAAGCCTATAAATCAGAGAATAAGTAAATAAATTGGCATACAATTATATAAAAACATTGGTATGAAAATAAAATTTTTTGCGTCAATATTGCTGTTGTTTTTATCCGTTTCAATTCTGTTTTCTCAGTCAAATTTAAGTAATTCCGTTCTTGAATCAAATGCTATAAAAACATTTGATGATATAGTTTCAAAATACAAGTACGATAATTATTACTCGATTAATAATTTGATGATAAAAATAGGGCACGAATTTTTGGGTAAGCCTTATGTAGGACATACACTTGAAATAAACGACTCAGAACAATTAGTTGTAAACCTGAGTGAATTTGATTGCACCACTTTTGCCGAAAATTGTTTGGCATTAGCCCGTACACTCAAAAATCCGGTTTGTACATATGATACTTTCAAAAAAGAACTCAGTAAAATCAGATATAGAAACGGTGAATTGATGGATTACACTTCACGTTTACATTATTTTTCCGATTGGATATACGACAATGAGAAAAAGAAAATTGTAAGTAATATAAGTTGTAAACTTGGTAACGTGCCTTTTAATAACTATGTTGATTTTATGAGCACGCATTCGGAAAATTATAAAATACTGAAAAATAAACCGGATTTTATAAATATAATCTCTACAATAGAAAAAGAAATTTCAGCAAGAAAAAGTTGTTATATCCCTAAAAATGACTTGAAAAAGTATGAATCTTTAATACAAGATGGTGATATTTTGGGGATTACAACAAACATTAAGGGGCTGGATATCACTCATGTAGTTTTGGCAATTTATGAAAACGAAGAACTACATATGTTGCATGCCAGTTCAAAATATATGAAAGTTGTAATCTCAACTGAAACCTTAGCTGAATATTTGGCTAATAGAAGCGATGCAACAGGCATTGTTATTGCCCGTCCTTATATTTGGCTAATAGAAGCGATGCAACAGGCATTGTTATTGCCCGTCCTTTGTAACTTTTCTGCCCCCCAACCCCCTAAAGGGGGAGTATGTAAATAGTTTAAAAAATGACTTGATGAAAATTACTACTTTCAATTCTATTATATGATTATTGATTTACAGGATATTAGCATTCGAAGTGTGGAGTTAAATGATATAGACGAAATGATACTGCATCGCATAAATTATTTAACCGAAATGCAGGGAGTACGTGATGCTTCAACCATTAAAAAACTCAAAGCAGAACTCAAAGCATTTTTTGAGAACGGAATTAAAAGTGGAAGTTTTATTGCGCTTGTCGCTAAATATAAGCATATTACACTCTCATATGGAGCAATAATTCTACATACAGTTCCCGGAGATTTTAATTGTTCATTCTATTTGGAAGGTGATATTTTAAATATGTATACCATCCCCGAAGCTCGTAATCAAGGCATTTCTACCCTAATTTTAAAACAATTAATTGCCGAAGCAAAACTTTTAGGAGTTACAAAATTAGCATTACACACTTCTGTAGCAGGTGAAAAACTCTATCGATCAGCAGGTTTTAAAAAACCTGAATATCCTTTTTTGGAGTTGTCCGTTTAATTTTTAAGTTATTTTTATTCGGGATAAAGCAAATAAGGTTTTCTCTTTATTTTGAACTTCTTTACATCATTTTTCCAACTTGATTTAATTTCAGAAGCACTTTTTCCCTCCACAATCATTTTACGTACATAATCAACCCCTATCAGTTTTTCGAAAAATGGTGTGAAAAATGCATCTCCAATTTTCATATTTTGGTAAGCTTCAATCAGATATGATAAATCAACACCTTTTTTAAATAATTCTTTATTTGTAGGTTCTTTTTGCAAATTCACTCCAAAACATATTTGGTTTAACTGAGGTGGATTTTTAGCTCCGGACACACTTCGAGGGGTAAAAGAATAAGAATAACCGGTCATAAGCGGATTTCCAAATTGTTGAAAAGGCGCATCGGTTCCTCGTCCAAGGCTTACTTGTGTAGCTTCGAAATAGCAAAGCGAAGGATAAAGATAAACCGAACGCATATTTGGTAAATTGGGAGAAGGAGGAACCGGTAAAATATAGCGCATTTTATGTGTATAATTTAAACAAGGTACAACAGTTAAATCACATTTAGCACCATTTTTCAACCACTTTTCACCATTAGTCATCAATGCCAACTCGCCTAAAGTCATTCCATGTACAACAGGTATAGGCAAAATACCTACTCCTGATTTGTATTTCATATCTAAAATTGGTCCATCCACATAAAAACCATTTGGATTTGGTCGGTCCAGTACAATAATCTTTTTATTGTGAATTGCACACATATTCATGGCGTGAACCAGGGTTGTAAGATAAGTATAGTATCGTAGCCCAACATCCTGTAAATCAAATACTAAAACATCGATTTTCTGAATTATGGAATCCATAGATTTCTCGCCATTCCCGCCATAAAGCGAATGAATTGAGAGACCGGTTTTTACATCAATTGAATTATCAACTTTTTCGCCGGCATCGGCTGTACCTCTAAAACCATGTTCCGGAGAAAAGATTGTTATAATTTTAATTTTTTTGCTGTGTAAAAAATCAACAATATTTTCGTCGCCAATACGTCCTGTTTGATTAGTTAAAACAGCAATATTTTTACTTTCTAATAATGGCAAATAAGTATTGGGTTGTTCTGCTCCAACAAGTATTTTAAGAGCTGATAAATTAAATATTGTAAACCAAAATGCGATTGCAAAAACTACTTTTTTCATATTAAAACTATTAAATATTAAACAATTAAAGCAGGTTTTCTTAAAAGCCACATGCCAGCAAATGTAAATAAACCATTGGCTATCAGTAATGTAAATCCAAAACCAAAACTGAAATAATGATTACTTAACCAATCGAGCAAAAAACAAAAAACAGGTGATAAAACAGCAACAACCGGCATCCACTTATCGCAAACCTGATATCGAGTTAAAATCCCAAAAAAGAAGAACCCAAGCAATGGACCATAAGTGTAAGCTGCTAATTTATAAATCAAATTTATAACAGCCTCATTGTTAAAAGCATATAGAGCCAAAATGAGGAAAAAGAAAATTAAAGCATACAATGCATGAGTTCGATAACGTATTGATAATTTTCTTTTTTCGGTTAAATCCTTACGCCGATTAAAACCTACAAAGTCAACACACCAAGACGTAGTTAATGAAGTTAAAGCTCCACCTGCACTTGGATAAGAAGAAGATACCAAACCTACCAGAAAAATAACCCCCACTGTAGCTCCCAAATAAGAGCTTGCAACGGTCGGAAACAATCTATCAACAGCTGAAATTCCCATAGCTCCCATACCACCATGTTGTTTTACATAAATAGCCAAAACTGCTCCCAGTATTAGAAACAAGAAATTAACCATAAAAATAGTAATACTGGCAGTAATCATGTTTTTTTGTGAATCTTTCAATGTTTTACAACTCAGGTTCTTCTGCATCATTTCCTGATCCAAACCGGCCATGGCTATTGTTACAAAAATTCCACTAATAAATTGCTTCAGAAAATAGGTGTTACTTCCCCATTTCAGGTCGAACCAGTCAGAGTATCGGCTGCTAGTAACAGCTGATATCATCTCACCTGTATTCCATCCCATTTCGCGGGCTATTACCACTACAGCAACTACTACAGCCAATATCATAAATGTAGTTTGTAAAACATCAGTCCAAACAATGGTTTTAACACCACCTTTTAATGTATAAAGATAAATTAAGACCATAAATATTAATGCCACCAGCCAAAATGGTACTGTTTGCGATGGTAACAATCCATGTAGTACAAATACAACCAGATAAATACGTACGGCAGCTCCCAAAACTCGAGATAATAGAAAAAATGATGCTCCGGTTTTATAGGTAAAAAGGCCAAAACGTGTTTCAAGATATGAATAAATTGAAACTAGATTCATGCGATAATAAAGCGGTAAAAACACAAAAGCCACAATGGCATAGCCCACTGTAAAGCCTAATACCATAGGCATATAATAGAATGACTGTTCCATAACATTGCCAGGAACAGATATCATTGTTACGCCCGAAATAGAAGTTCCTACCATACCATAAGCAACAATCAACCAGGGAGATTTTCTGTTTCCCTGAAAATAGGAACTATTGTCAGCTTTACGGGAAGCATACCAGGAAACAAAGAAAAGTAAAATAGTATAAGCAGCAAAAACCGTTAATATTAAGCTTAATGACATTACAATTTTGTGTTTTAGTTGAATATTCAGAAATACAAAAAAACTTGCGTGAACTCAAATTTACAGAAAAAAAAACCTCCTTAATTTAAAGGAGGTTTTTCTTAATTTAATTACCAAAGTTGTGTTTGCGTTAATGTTTTTCCATTGCCTGCATAAAGATCTATTTGATCTTTACCTATTGGAGCCAAATAAACTTTATCGGTAAATGCATCTCTATCTGCTACTCCTTCTGGTAAATAGAAACCAACCATTGCTGCTTTATTATTGCCATCGTAAGTTACAATAGTTCCATCTCCTTTTTTTACTTTAAGTTTATTAACCTTTGCTGGGACTAAAAAACTCGACATTTCTTTTGGGAAATCAACCCAGATACCTAATAACATGTCAGGATTTGTTGTTCCATTCATATAATTAATTTTCTTCCAACGTTTGATATCCAATAATCTCGAATGTTCAAAAACAAATTCCATGCGACGTTCGCGTCGGATTTCCCAGATTAACTCAGGCACATCTGCATCTCTTGCTGGATCAACAGGCAATGCAGCTAATGACATAGCAGCAGTTTTTGAGATTCCTTTCGAAATTGCTTCAGCATCCAATGGCCGGTTTCTTATCAGGTTTATTGATTTATCAATATCGGCTTGAACTACTGCTGCTCCGCCAAGTGTTGCAATTTCAGCTTTAGCCTCTACCCAATTTAAAAGTACTTCGGAATAACGCATTACAGGATAACCATTTGTGTTGGTGCTACTGCTATATTTTGGAGGTATACCTACGCCTGTTGAACCAATTTTTGCTCCATCTCTGTCAATAAATTTACAAGCATAAAGCAATGTAGATGATTGACTACGAGGCAAATTCCAAAAAGTGGCTTCAAAACGTGGATCGCGAGTTTTTACTAAATTTGCTAAATTAAATGAATCGGCTTTTGCAACAGTTGAGTTTTGCCAAACTTTACCATCTTTACAAATAAAAGATTTTACAAGTGCTAAATTAGGTGCAACAGCTTGTGCCTCTGTACAATTTGAATACGATGCAATAGCATGCGTAACTGTTTGTGCAGCACTGTAATTTCTATAAAGTATACACTCTTTATTCGCAGATAAGTTATCAGAACCAAAAAGCGAACGGAAATCTGAATTTATTGCATATTTATTGCTTGCAATTACTATATCGCCTGCCTGAACAGCTAATTCCAAGTATTTTTTTGCACGAGCATTGTCATTTTTATGATATTTTTGCCAGGTGCCTTCAAATAACATCCATCTTGATATAAATCCTGCAACTACATATTTATTTACATTCATTGTTCCATCATCTGCTCTTACATTGTTTAATGCATAAACAAAATTACTGTAAACCGAATCCATTACTTCAGCACGTGGAGTTCTGTCTTTAAACATTATGTCTGTATCCAAATTTGTAAAGTATTTATCAAAATAGGGAACATCACCAAATGTTGCAACTAACCTGCTATATTCAAGTGCTTTGAAGAATCTTGCAATACCTGTCCAATGTTTGTATTGTTCAGGAGTTAATACACCTATCATATTTGAGTTTATCCGATCCATCATTAAATTTGATTTACGCACATAATAAAATCCCCATGTTGGACCTTGATAAGTTGATAACCAAGCAGCTGTAGCAGAATTCGATCCTCTTGAAGTAGGAACACTAGTTTCGAAAAGTGCTTGTTTGTTTGTATTTGCAAAATCATCTGAGAATGTATAACCTCTTAATGGAGCATAATCTACACCAAATGCAGAATTATATCCCGGAAAGAAATAAGTGTAATTGTCATTCGCAAACAACCTGAGATTTGATTCTGAAACCCAGAATTTATCATCCTCGATAGTTGTTAATGGTGGTCTGTCAAGTAGCTCTTCGCAGCTCGAAAAGCTAATCAAAATCAAAGCAAATATTGAAAAAATTAATATTTTAGTTTTCATAATGAATTAAATTTTAAATGTTAGAAACTAATTTGTGTACCAACTGAAAAACTTTTAAACATAGGTGTACCTAAACCTACACGACCTAAATTGTAACTGCCATCAGCAGAACCTGACATGCCAGGATTTTGACCTGCAATAGCTTCTGGATCAAGAGGTAATCCGCGTAAGTTGTCAAATGTAAAGAAGTTTTCTAAACTTACATAAAAGCGAGCTTTTGAAATATAGATATTTTTGGTAATAGCGGTTGGCAAAGTATAACCTAATGTCATGTTCTTTACTCTCAAGTACGACATGTCAAGTAAGTATTTAGATTGTATCTGCATATTATTTGTTGTTCCTGAACCAGCATTGTTATATGGTCTTGGATAAAATGCATTTGTTCTGTCTTCTTTCCAAAAATCACCTGCAATAGTTTGTGGCATACCACCATCCGAAGAATGATAACCTGCAATTGCCAATGAACCATCGCCCCAAATACTCATTTCGCCTACACCCTGAAATAAAACTGATGCATCAATGCCTTTGTAGTCAGCACTCAAACGGAATGAATATTGAAAACGTGGTGTAGAATTGCCAATGACACTTAAGTCACCCATATTGTCAATAATGTTTGAGCCATTATTTAATTCACCATCGCCATTCAGGTCGGCAAATTTAACATCCCCCGGGCCAAAATAGAAATTGGAAGCATTTTGTAAATATACTTGATATACAGGTTTTACACCATCAATAGTTTTTAGCTTATAAGCTTTTTTGCCAACATTGCCTGCTACAGACGTTTCAGCAGCTGTAAGCGTAATGAGTTGAAGTTTACCTGCTCCATCTAATTCGAAATCTTCCATTTGATATAATCTATCAGTAGTGTAGCCATAAATATCACCATAACGTTTTCCTTCGAAGAAAGAATTTGTAACAGTTTTTAAAGCTCCTTGTTGGTATTTTGTTACAACAGTTGTTGCATCAGATAATGAAGCCATAACACTTAAGCCTAAACCGTTTTTAAATCTATGATTAAAATCAACAGCAAGTTCCCAACCTGTGGTAGTTAGCTCTCCAAAGTTCCCAACCGGTGAGCCTGTGCCTAATGTAAGCGGTGCAGCAGCTCCAGCTACTAACATGTTTTGGTTTGTGCGTTTGTACCAGTCAAAGGAAATGCCTAATTTATCATTCATCAAGCGCATGTCAAAACCTAAATCAAGAGTATTAATATCTTGCCACATAATATCAGGTTGTACAAGCGGAGGGTTGTTGAATGCATTGTATTTTACCTCACCATTAAGCCAATTGCTTGTATATGAGCCTAGTCGAGCTTTGTATAAACTTGATGGAATTGTTTGGTCTCCAATTGTACCCCAAGATCCTCTTAATTTTAATGTTGAAAGATACGGATTTAATGGTTTCATAAATTCCTCTTCAGTAACACGCCATCCAGCTGAGAATGAAGGAAACCATCTCCACATAAGGTGAGTAGGGAATTTATTAGCAGCATCCCGACGAATATTAGCTTCGAAAAGATATTTGTCCATAAATGCATAATTTACACGACCAAAAAATCCAATTTGTGAACCCCAACCAGCATCACCTCCTGAAGTTTGTGTTCCTGTTGCTAAATCAAACTGTGGATTATCGTATACCATAAGCGCTGCTTTTTGAGCCCAACTATAAACCCAATCATTGGTTATCAAGTTCATACCTGCCATAAATTTCATGGCATGTTCGTTGGCATCACCTAATTTCAAATTGTAAGTTGAGTACACATTGGTAGTTCTTTGTTTTGAATTTTCTGCATTGCGATAAACATGATCAGGTGCAGCTCCAATTCCTGTGTATGTTGTTTTGGCAAGTCTATAAGCAGCCATAGCACCGGTTTCGGTCGAGGCAACGTATTGACCTGCTTCGTTTACATATAATTGATTTCCAGTAGCATCTACATCTTTAATAGGAGCACTCCATGAGTCACGTAAAGTAAAACGAGTTCCGGGTCTGAGCCAGGTAAATTCCTGATTTGAGAATGTGAAATCAGCTTCAATATTCCAGTCTTTTGTAATATTAAGTGTGGCACCAACATTTACGTTGTTGTAATTCCATTCTTGTTTTGCTGTATTTGCTGCCATAGCTTCACCTGCAGCTCCTCTTAACTGATCACCTCCTTCGGTGGTAAGTGGTTGTAGTGAACTCCAACGATATAAGTATAACCATGGGTCAGCACCTGTTGTAACATAAGCATATTCTTTGCTGCGATTTGAAAAAAGCAAACCAGCACGAATAGTTAAAAATTTGTTCACTTCAGTACTTACTTTTACTGAGGCATTGTATTTTGTAAATTCGTCTTTTTTAGCAGGTTTCATCATACCTGATTGATTTAAATAATCCAGACCAATGCTATATGATGTTTTACCACTTTTACCACTCACTGTAAGATTATGATTTTTCGATGGAGCCCATTCACGAATCATATAATCATAAGGATCATACATACGTACACCAGTTTTACTTGTGTTAGGCACATCGTAATACCAGTCACGTCCATAAAGCATAGGATCGCCAGGTTTTACAGTGTTTCCGTAATTTTGTAACCATAGTTTCGATTTTTCGTAGCTCGCTCTATCAGCCTGCCAAAATGCTCCTGTTTTTCCATTTGTAGTTGGATTACGCTCAAGAGCTAAAACTGAATATTCGATTGCATCTATTGTGCCCATATTCATGTCTTTAGCTGCATTTTGCCAAGAGTAATTTGTTGAATATTGAACATTCATTGATTCTGCACTTGTTCCTTTTTTTGAAGTAATTAGAATTACACCAAAAGCACCTTTTGAACCATAAATTGAAGTTGAAGCTGCATCTTTTAAAATAGATATAGATTCAATATCACTCGGATTTACTAATTGTATACTCGGGATTTCAACATTATCTAATAATATGAGTGGAGAAGAACCACCATAAAGTGAACCAATTTGACCCCTTATTTTCATAACAGCATCTGACCCAACTTCACCATTTCCAACAATTACTGTTAATCCGGGTACTGATCCTTGTAGTCCACGACCAACATCGGCAATTGGTCTGCTTGAAAGAGATTTGTTAATGTCTACAGTGCTTACTGCTCCCGTAAGGTTTTCCTTCTTTTGAGTACCATATCCAACTACAACAATTTCTTGCATAGTTTTACTGTCCTCTTCCATTACAATACTTAAATTACTTTTGTTTGCAGTGATACTTTGATCTTTGTAGCCTACATAACTAAATACCAAAACTGCACTGTTCGACTCTACAGTTAAACTAAATTTTCCATTAGCATCTGTAACTGTGCCTGTATTGGTGCCTTTTACCACAATACTAACCCCGATTAATGCTTCGCCATTGTTGTCTTTAACAATACCTTGAACTTTAGTACTTGTTTGCTGTGTTTCTAAATTTGCAGCTTCTGTTTTACCATAAGCATTCGATGTAAAAACAAAACCAAACATAAACATTGAAGCTAATAAAATCAGCCTAAATGTCTCAATTTTTTTGAATTGACAATTTAACCTTGTCGTTTTTCTGTGATTGATTTTCATGATTTTAAAAATTTGATTTTTTTTGTTTATTATATAGTTTTAGAAAAATATATTCGTTTTTATTGTAACTATTTTATTTTCAAATGTCTAAATATAATATAGTATTAAGTGTTTTAATAATTAATGCAATCGTTTGCAGCCGGTGCAAATATATGAATTTTAATTTGAATAAATACAAAATTTAATATCATAAATTAAGAATAATTTATAAATGTCTGTTTAATAGCAAAGTAAGTTTTAATTTAATTTATTTGCAAGAAACATGTATTAATTCAATTGGAAGCGATTGTGTGATGTTAAAATGATAGTTATTATTGAATAATTGAGTTGGTAAATAATTTAAAATAAATAATAATGAACTTTATGATAATTATTTATATCAAAATGATTATTTCAGCTCAAAATTAATTTTCAATTTTAGTGGAGTTTTTTATTATACCAATTCCATATTTATTATTTAAAATAACTTTGCCATCTATAATTTTCACGCCATCATAGAGATCATTTTTAATGAGCAGGTTTCCATCCAAATCAGCCCAATCAACTAATGGCGAAAGTTGAGCAGCCGCCGAAACAGCACAGGAAGTTTCAGTCATGCAGCCTATCATTACCTTCATATCTAAAGCACGTGCAATATCTATCATTTTGTGTGCTTCACGCATTCCGGTGCATTTCATAAGTTTAATGTTTATTCCCGAATAAACCTGATAAGCGCGTTTTACATCGGGTACTCTTTGAAGAAACTCATCAGCAATGGTCGGCAAAGGGCTGTGTTGGGTTAGCCAAGCCATATCTTCGAGATTTTCTTTTGGCATGGGTTGTTCTACAAACAAAACCTTTTGTTCATTTAACCAATTAATCATATCCAAAGCCATATATTTATCTTTCCAACCCTGATTAACATCCACACAAAGTGGCGTATCGGTTACCGAACGAATAGCCGCTATCATTTCTTTATCATTATCACGGCCAAGTTTGACTTTTAAAACTTTAAACTGATTTCCTGCTTCTCTGGTTTTTTCTTTAACTACATCCATAGTGTCAATACCTATTGTAAATGACGTATTTGGCGTGTTTTCTTTGGAAAGTCCCCAGATTTTATACATGGGTTGTTTCAGTAATTTGCCAATCAAATCGTGCAAAGCAATGTCAATAGAGGCTTTTGCTGCCGTATTTTTTGTGTCAATTGTATCCACATAAGCTAGTATTTCATCCAACCTAAAAGGATCATTAAAATTCGACAAATCTATTTTATTGAGGAATTTCAACACAGATTCATGCGATTCACCTAAATAGGGCGGCATAGATGCTTCACCGTAACCAATGATTCCATCATATTCAATTTGAGTTAAAACAACAGGTGTTGTGGTTCTGGAATTAGAGGCTACAGTAAATACATGTTTTAAAATTAAGTCGTAAGCCTTAAAAGATAGTTTCATTTTTCCTTTCGATTTTAAAGTAGTAGGATTCGCTAATTTAGCGGCTAATATATTGGAATCTAATATAGATAAACCTAATGAAAGAGCGGACATTTTTAAAAAATTGCGTCTATTTGTACTCATAATAATTGTTTTTTATTATTTGCGAATTTTATAAAATTCGCAGTCCTTAATTTTTACTATGCCATCAGATCCAGTATTAGAAATATAATCTTTGGCAATTAAAAAAGAGTTTCTTCTATATTGACTGAAATCTGCATCAGCCTTATTGAAACTATTTATTGAAACGTTTCCCGAAGCGTGAATAAATTTCTGCTTACCCAAGCACAATGCTACATGTATAACTTTTTGTTTTGAATCTTCATTTTCTTTTTCTCCAAAAAACAGCAAGTCGGCTGGTTGAAGACTTTCAAAATCTTTTTCAGGTATGCATTTCCTACCATATAGAGCTTGCTGTGATGCATCACGTTGTAAAACAATGCCATTAACTAAAAAAGTCATTTTTGTAAAACCCGAACAATCCACAGCTTTAGCAGATGTACCACCCCAGAGATAAGGCAAGCCCATAAATTTTTTAGCGGTATTAATAATCTGCTCAGCACTCGGATTTTCTGAATTTATCCATGCAGCATAATCTATGCATTCCGATTTTTTAACGTAAGCCTGTCGACCATCAGGGTAAGCTGCTAAAATAAATTTACCTTTTGTATCGACATATTTCAATACATCACAAACAACCAAATCCGATACAGTTTGTGAATTTTCATCGGGGTTTTCGTAACTATTACCAGTTTGTTTCCAATAAACTATTTTCCGGCAAGTTAACCAGTCATTTATTTCTTGTTTATTCATCAATTGTATGGCACCACCATCAACCCAAGCTATATAGTTATCAGGTGTTTGAACCAGATACCAATAACTGTGTTTTTTGAGAATATTCAAAGGCATACCAAGCAATGCCTGAGTGGCTAACTCAGCTGTGTATGAAGGTTTTGATCTGTGATTTGAGACCGAATTGTTGACAATGCCATATATTTTTTCTTTCAATTGTGAGTCGGGAAGTAGTATGATGCTATCAATAAATACAATTTTATTTTCATTTAATTTTTGTTTTAATTCGAAAATAGCTGTTGAATTATTAGTTTCGCCTAATAATATGGTCTCATTATTTTTTATGCTAAAACCAATATTAAAAATTGATATTCTTGAATCGGGTGCATATTTAACTCTTACACTAGAAACTATACTATCCAATACATTGTTGTATTTCAAAAGGTCAATACTTGATGCTGCGAAGATATTGGAGTAAAATACTGATAAAATCAAAATAGCATGAAAAAAAATCTTTTTTCTAGACATTGTCATAAAACACATTTTTTAGTAATTAAAATTGAAGATTCGGGAAATTGCTCATTTTCATTTTTTTATAAAATGAACTAATTGTTAAGTGATGGCAAAATTATAAAAATATTTTATATGTGAGCCCGAAACTCAAATAATTTATATTTTAAGATTGTTATTTGTAAATTTTTTGAATATGACCATAACAGTAATGTAACAATTTTGTTTTTAAAATTATTTTCTAAAAATTATTGATTTTAATCACAAATATATTCGTTAAATACATGATAGTAAGTGATATATACAATTTTAAATTTGATAATTGTATTGAAATATACACGAGTATCTTTTCGGTTTGTATTGATAATTCTCAGAATATATGTTTTAAAACATGTCTGCAAACGTTTGCAGGTTCAATAATTTTTATTTCCTTTGCAGTGCATTAAACAAATAATTTATTAACTTGGTTTTATATAGTGTGAATTTTATATAATAGCTTAATATTTATGAAGAAAATCATTTTATTAGTCCTTAGTTTCTTTATGATTTATCAGTTTGCTTTGGCTCAAAAAGTAGCTATTAGCGGAACTATTACTTCAAAAGAAGATGGATTGCCAATCATTGGTGCATCGGTTGTGGAAAAGGGAACATCTAACGGTACTATTACAAACTTCGATGGCGTTTACAATCTCACGGTATCTTCAGGTGCTACTTTGGAGATAAGCTATGTGGGTATGGACAAATTAGAACGTAAAATAGGAGGAGAGAAAGTCATCAATATTGTAATGACTTCCGGCGCCGTAGCCATCGACGAAGTGGTAGTTACAGCGATGGGTGTAAAACAGGAAAAGAAGAAATTGAATTTTGCGGTGCA